>JBDTTC010000426.1:0-2111 GCA_039930825.1 Arenimonas sp. | reverse complement strand
TGCTCATTTGGCCGGTATCTATCAATTCATTGCGAAGCACGCCTAAAATTCCGTTTTTAGCCGCCAGTACCGGAATTTTTTTCGCGCGCGCGGCCTGAATAACTGCGCTGGCAGTGGCATTAATTACTGCGGTAACTCCGCCTGATTGTGCGTAAAGTAGCTTTCCTTTGCTCATAATTATCAATCTCTTATGCGTGTTTATTGACTTGATGCGCCTGGCCCGTTAGCTTGGTGTGTCCGCGCGGCAAATCGTGGGCTCCACTATAACTAATCGGAGCGACGACAGCCGTGCGTTTATTTTTTTGGAGTTTTTCATGCGATTGGTATTGTTAGGGGCGCCCGGTTCGGGCAAGGGTACTCAGGCAACGCGTCTGCGCGAGCATTTGCAGGTTCCGCATATTTCCACCGGTGATTTGTTGCGTGCGGCTGTTGCGGCTGGCACGGAACTGGGTATGCAGGCAAAAGTCGTCATGGCTTCGGGCAATCTAGTGTCTGATGACATCGTGCTTGGCATGCTGGAAGAACGTTTGTTGAGATCCGATGCCGACAACGGCTTCATTCTTGATGGCTACCCGAGAAATTTGGCCCAGGCAAATGCGCTGGAAAAATTGCTGGAAAAAATCAAACAGCCGGTAGATGTTGCTGTGCAGCTGGACGTAAATACCGATTTGCTTGTTGAGCGTATTGCCGGTCGCGCGAAAGCCGAAGGCCGCGCCGACGATACGCCGGAAGCCGTTCGCCATCGCTTGAATGTCTACAATGAACAAACCGCACCGGTCGTCGATTTTTATCGTAACCACGGTAGCTTGGTGCATGTCGATGGCATCGGTACGCTTGATGAAGTATTCAACCGGATTATTGCAGCCATATCTCACACGCATGACGTGGGCTGATTTCAACAACAAAGCGAAATAATGAAATTACATATTCTCGGAATCTGCGGCACTTTCATGGGTGGCGTAGCCGCGCTTGCACGTGAGTTGGGCCATGAAGTCGATGGCTCGGACCAAAATGTTTATCCACCCATGAGCACGCAGCTCGAACAGCTCGGTATCAAGCTTACTTCGGGCTACAAAGCGGAAAACATTAGCGCCGATACCGAACAAGTGATTGTTGGCAACGCTTTGTCACGGGGCAACCCCGCTGTGGAATATGTATTGAACCAACAGCTCAACTATATTTCGGGTGCCGAATGGCTGCGTGAAAATGTATTGCCTAAACGCACGACACTTGCCGTTGCAGGAACGCACGGTAAAACCACGACCACTTCCATTCTTGCCTTCTTGCTGGAAGCGGCGGGGCGTGAGCCTGGCTTTTTAGTAGGCGGGGTACCTGAAAATTTCGGCGTGTCCGCACGCTTGGGTAAGGGCAAGGAATTTGTTGTTGAAGCTGACGAATACGACACTGCTTTTTTTGACAAGCGCAGCAAGTTCATGCATTACCGGCCGACGATTGCGATTCTGAATAATCTTGAATTCGATCATGCCGATATTTTTGATGATGTTGCTGCGATCCAAAAGCAATTTCATCATTTGGTCCGTATTGTGCCGGGCAACGGGAAACTGATCGTCAATGGCGAAGACAAGTATCTTGCCGAAGTATTGGAAATGGGCGCGTGGTCACCTGTTGAGCGTTTTTCACTTGAGAGCGATACCGAATGGACCGCGCGCTTGATTGAAAATGACGGCTCGGAATTTGCTGTCATTTATAAGGGTAGCGAATTAGGTGTTGTTCAATGGCCGTTAGTAGGCCGCCATAATGTACTCAACGGACTGGCCGCCATCGCTGCGGCGAATGCTGTTGGCGTTGCTGTTGCATTGGTCTTACCGAGTCTGCGCGAGTTTCAAAGCGTAAAGCGCCGTCTCGAGAACATTGGTAGTGCCAACGGCGTAAGTGTTTATGACGACTTCGCCCATCACCCAACTGCCATTCGTACGACACTTGAAGGCTTGCGGGCAAAAGTCGGCAGCGCCCGTATTGTTGTGGCAATGGAGCCGCGCAGTAACTCCATGCGTCTGGGTTCTCATGCGGCGGAAATTGCCCCGTCGCTCAACGAGGCCGATGCGGTAGTATTTTTGCATCGCCCGGAATTGAGTTGGGATGCCAGCAAA
>JBDTTC010000425.1:0-10866 GCA_039930825.1 Arenimonas sp. | reverse complement strand
GAGCAGTGAGCAGTGAGCAGTGAGCAGTGAGCAGTGAGCAGTGAGCAGTGAGCAGGCTCTTTGTTAAGACTTTGCGTTGCAAGGCTTTTCTACTGCAAATCGGATCTCATCGCATTCAAAACCCTGGCAATAAAAAACCGGACTTCTTTCGAAGCCCGGTTGTCTTTTTACTGATTGCTTATCAAGCGACGCTTACCAGCCGAACGATGCACCTGCGCCGGTGGCCGTTTTATCGCCATCAAATGCTGCGCCAAAGCTGATCGTGACGCTGTCAGACACTGTCCGTTGGAAGCCCAGGGCAAAAGCGGTTTGACCGCCGTAGTTACCAAAGCCCACAGCCAGACGATTGTCCTTGTCGTTACCCGATGCCGCTGCCGTCATCTGAGCCATTGCCGCCGACATTGCACCAACTTGATCAACGCGTTTGTCGAGGCCGTCCAGTTGATCCTGGAATCCAGCAACCGAGATCACCAAACCTGCCACTTGGGAGTTGGTATAGTTATTGGCTGCAACAAGTACTGCAGCATCCGCTGATTGCATTTGGTTCAGGTTAACTGCATCGGTTCCCAGTGTAGCTGCCGCCACGTTTGTAATTTGACGTTCAGTACCAATACCGCCGACTGAAACAGTATTAGCACGTGCTCCGGTGGTTGAGCCTGCACCAATGGCGGCACTATTGGCTGCCGAAGCTGTTGCACCCGTACCAATCGCAGTGCTGTTGGCACCGCTGGCGACACTATTAGTACCCACTGCGGTACCTGCTGCACCGCTGGCATTAGCAGCCGAGCCAAGAGCCGTACTATTCGCGGTAGCTGCCTGTGCATTCGCACCGACCGCAGTGCTGCTGGCAGCCAGTGCATCGGAACTGAAGCCAATTGCAGAGCTATTGGCACCGACTGATGTTGCATAAGCACCGATCGCGCTGCTGTTAACACCGGTAGCGGTACTGTAATAACCCTCAGCCGTGGCATTGACTGCAATCGCGGCACTGTAGGCACCGGTTGCCGTCGCGCCAGTATCCGTTGCCTGGCTGTATGCACCAGTTGCAGTGGAATAAGCACCGGAAGCACTACTTTCCGTACCGGTTGCCGTTGCATAAGTACCGGTTGCTTCAGCCAGTGCGCCGGTGGCTGTTGCCCCTTGCGCCAGTGCAGAGCTACCTGCGCCCGTCGCTGTGGAATACAACGAGTTAGCCAAAGCAAATGCACCGTTGGCAGTACTGTAAATGCCACTAGCGGTACTTCCCGCGCCGCTGGCGCTGGCACCGTCAGCTGTGGCTGAGCTGTAATAGCCAGTAGCGTTGGAATAATTACCCGAAGCCGTGCTGTAAGCACCTAAGGCGCTACTAAATTCGCCGGTCGCGGTGCTGCTATCACCCAAGGCCGTGCTTGAGGTACCCGAAGCCGTGGTGAAGGAACCCAACGCGATTGCATAATCACCCGAGGCATAGCTGAAACGGCCTACGGCCGATGCATCAAACCCGCTGGCGTAGCTACGAGAACCAACAGCCGTTGCACCGAAGTTAACGGCGGCGCTATAGCCACCCACTGCGGTGCTGTTGTCGCCTGATGCCGTGCTGTATGCGCCACCGGCAAAACTATAATTACCCGAAGCGGTAGATACTGCACCGATTGCCGTTGCGACATAACCACTGGCATTACTGAAGGCACCGTTTGCGGTGCTGCCCAAATTTGATGCTGAACTGTTCGCACCGGTAGCGGTAGCGAATGCATAGGTGGCACTTGAACCAATACCTGATGCGGTTGAATTGATGCCAGATGCGACACTATTCGCACCGGTAGCGGTTGCACCGTCAGCAATGGCCTGGCTGTTAGTGCCAATCGCATTACTGTTGATACCCGAAGCCGTACTGTTAGCACCGACGGCATTTGCGCCATCAGCCAAGGCGTCTGCGCTGAAACCAACGGCATTCGAATTTAGGCCCGTTGCGGTACTGTACGCACCAATTGCACTGCTATTAATACCTGTCGCAGTACTGTAGTAACCGACGGCACTTGCATTGGCGCCGACCGCTGCAGAATAGGAACCAATGGCAGTAGCGCCTGCACCGTTGGCAAGCGCATACGCACCGACCGCAGTGCTATAGGTTCCGGTTGCACTGCTATTGGCACCGATCGCCGAACTATTGGCATCGTTTGCCGTGCTGTAATAACCCACCGCCGTGCTGTTTGTTGCTGCCGCACCGCTGTAGGCTCCAACCGCAGTTGCTCCATAGGCATTAGCCTGGCTATTCGAACCAAGAGCGGAGCTGAAATCACCCGTTGCACTACTGTAACTACCGTTTGCCGTGCTGAAGTTGCCGGTCGCCGTACTGTAGCTGCCCGTTGCACTGCTGTAACTACCCGTTGCTACGCTGTAGTTGCCGACTGCCACCGAACCGTTCGCTGCTGTGCTGTAGGCGCCAATCGCATTTGAGTAAGTTGAAGCGTTGCTGAACAAGCCTGTGGCCGTCGAGCCGTTGGTTGCCGAACTGGAATAACCGGTAGCCGATGAACCATAAATTGCGAAGCTATTATTGCCGGTAGCCGTGGAATAGAAAACGCCTGTGCTGTTATTGCCAGCAGCCGTAGAGCCGTAAGCAGCGAAACTGCCTGCACCGGTGGCATTGGAATAGAATCCGGCAACCGCGCTATCACCTGTCGCCGTTGATGAATACAGCGCATAGCTGTTATTGCCGATCGCACTGGAGTTGCCGTAGGCACCCGCATTGTCGCCGATCGCATTCGAGCTGGAAGCTGCATAACTATTGTTGCCGATCGCATTCGAGTTATTGCTTGCATTACTATTGTTGCCCATAGCATTCGAATAGCCAGAAGCATTGCTGTTTAAACCGACTGCATTGGAATTATTGTCCGCGAAGCTATTGTTACCGGTAGCGCTTGAATAATTACTGGCACTACTGCCGGTACCGGTTGCCGTCGAGGTGTTTAGTGCTGTGCTGTTGGCACCAATTGCCGTGGCATCGGGACCCGTCGCCGTACTGTAAGCACCCAGCGCTGTGCTGTTTGTGCCAGACGCAGTGCTGTAATAACCAAGACCCGTAGCATTGGTTCCGACTGCTGCAGAATAAGAACCGACTGCCGTTGCGCCAGCACCATTGGCAAGTGCATACGCACCAACTGCCGTGCTGTAAACGCCGGTTGCGCTGCTATTTGCACCGATTGCCGAGCTGTTGACATCGTTAGCCGTACTGTAATAACCCACTGCCGTGCTATAGGCTGCTACTGCGCCACTGTAAGCACCAACCGCAGTTGCACCATAGGCATTGGCCTGGCTGTATGCACCGACCGCCGTGCTGTAGCTACCCGTCGCGCTGCTGGAATAACCAGTGGCGGTGCTGTAATTGCCCGTCGCGGTGCTGTAATTACCCACCGCAACGGAGCTGTTGGCAGCATTACTGTAGCCGCCCACGGCGTTCGAGCCATTCACTGCGCTGCTGCCATAACCAGAGGCTGTAGAGCCGTTGTTTGCATAGCTGTTGTTGCCTGTCGCATTCGAATAATTGTTTGCGCTGCTGTTATTGCCCGTTGCATTTGAGTTATTGCTTGCGCTACTGCCGTTACCGACCGCATTCGAAGCATAAATGGCATTGCTGCCGTTGCCGGTTGCGCTTGAATTGTTGTAGGCCGTCGCGTTGTTGCCAACCGCGCTGGAATAATTGCCTGCAAAGCTGCTATCACCTGTGGCTACCGAGTTTCCGTAGGCCAAGCTGTTAACACCCGTCGCCGTGGAATAGCCCGATGCATCGCTTTGGTAACCGGTGGCGGTCGAATCACCGGTGGCATTGCTGTAAGCACCGATTGCGCTGCTGTAGTTGCCGTTGGCATTACTATAGGCGCCAATTGCGGTGCTGTAATTGCCATTCGCATTGGCGGCGTAGCCGCAAGCGAGTGCATATGTGCCGGTAGCCGTTGCGCCGCCGTTTCCGCCGCCATTCAAATCACACGTATCTCCGGCATATGCCACCTGGGCTGAAATGCCCATTAATACTGCTGCCACCAACTGTTGGCGGATACTCGCCCGACGCGGATTGAACTTTTGACGCTTCATATGCAGCCCCCTGAATTAAATTGTGACGCGCTTCACAGAAGCACGAACTCTTAATGTAACGTTAATTGGTATCCCGAGTAAATGCTTTAAAGGTAAATTCTTGTAAGCACAAATCCTAGGCCATCTATCACTGCATTTGTGTGACTAAATCCCAAAAAACGTAGTTTCGCCTGAATCGTTGACCCAACCTGCCTGATATATGCAACAGGGCTCCCCAAGACCTAAGGTCATTCCTAATATAGGTAGAACGCTGAAGCCTATGGTTTCCGGCCTAGCCGATTTGCTTTAAGGTGTCGTTCCGGTTTAAACGAGTGAACTGTCCACGTGACCACTGATCTTTGGCAACAAGCAAACGAGCAATTCAAAGCCAAGCAATTCCAGGCCGCCAAGAGCAGCTGCGAGCAGTTGCTTGCCCAACAACCCGAAAACGCGATGGCGTATTGCCTGCTTTCATCCTGTTTTCAAAGCCTAAATAAGCCCCGTCTTGCTACCTTTAACGCCTTCCAGGCTTGCAAACATGCCAACGGTAACCTGGCCGCACGTGACATTCTTGCAATCAGTGGCGCCTGCTTAGCGGTAGGTGAAACCTTTCTGGGCCACAGTATCCTGAGTTATATCGATATTGAAGATAAACGTAACCGGGAAGCCTTACTGGACGTTGGTCGTCAATACAGCGCGTTGGAAGACCAGCCAATGGCGCTTCGATTTGTTCAACGCGCCCATGCCGAAGGATTCAATGGTTGGTTCGCCAACCATATTCTGAGCATTATTTTCAGCTTTACCGGTCCGGTGGAAAATGCAATTTCGGCCAGTGAATCCTCGATTTCCAAAAACCGGCTTCATGGTCACGCCCATTGGATGCGGGCCCAATTCGGTAGCAAAGAGGGAAATGCTTTGCGTGTTGCAAGAATGCGTGAAGTTCTAACCCAGCCCGGCATTACGATCGATGACAACACCTACCTGCAATACGGTATTTTCAAGGAACTCGACGCCATTGACGACACCGATGGTGCATGGACGGCATTAGCCGAAGGCATGAAGCATCGCCGAGGCGTTTTGAATTTCAGTACCGATCGCGAAAACCTGAGTTTCGACAAATTAATTGCAGCGACCAATAATAACTTTCTCGAGATACCGACCAAGGTGCCACAGGAAGTCACTCCCATCTTCGTCGTCGGCATGCCGCGGACCGGTACTACTTTGCTCGAACGCATTATCGGCAATCACCCGCAAATTACCGCCTGCGGTGAACTAAGCGATTTCAAGATGCAAATGCAATGGGCCGCCGATACTCCATTACCGGTGCAACTGCATCCTGAATTCGGCGAGCTGGTTCCGAAAATTGATTTCCACATTGTCGGCAACCGCTATCTGGAAAAAACCCATCGCCTTATCGAGGGCAGGAAATTTTTCAGTGACAAGTTGCCCCTGAACTATCTTTATTCCGGCTTGATCCTGAAAGCGATTCCACACGCGAAGATCATTAATCTGCGGCGTCATCCGATGGATGCCTGTTTCTCCAACATGAAAGAGTTGTTTGCCCATCACCACTATGCTTATAGTTACGACATGCTGGAAGTGGCAAACCACTACCGCAATTATTCGCGCCTGATGAAGCATTGGCACAAAATCGCGCCGGACCGGATTATCGACGTGCACTACGAACACCTGGTAACTCAGCCAGAGGTCGAAGCAAGACGCGTGCAAGAATATCTGGGCTTGCCTCAAGTCGAAGGCGTTACCGACATCATGGCCAATAAACGTATCACCACGACTGCCAGCACATTGCAATTACGCCAACCGATCCATAGCAAGAACATGGGCGGTTGGAAACGCTATGAAACGCAGCTGGAACCGATGCGCCTGGCGTTGCTGGACGTTATTGAGGAATACGAAGCATCACTGTGATTCGATCCACATCGGCCTTCGAAGGCAGCCAAAATTACGTGCCGCGTGGCTTCGCGCGGTGCGTTGCCGTTGCACTCCAGGGATCATCGGGCCATGGGTGTCGCGGATAGCGACCTTTCATTTCCTTTTTCACTTCCGGATACGTGCGTTCCCAGAAACCTTTCAGGTCCCGGGTGATTTGCAGCGGTTTACCGCCGGGTGACAACAAATGCAAAGTCAGAATTACACGGCCTTCGCAAATGCTTGGCGTGTCGGCCAAGCCAAATAATTCCTGCAGCTTGACTGCAAGTACCGGCAACGCATCGTGCTGATATTCGATCGCACGCTCCATACCCGATGGCACCAATATTTTTGTCGGGGCCAACCGGTCGATTTTCTGCCGCAGGCTCCAGTCGATTTCCGATTTCAATGCTTCGCTCAATTCCTGCTCGCCTAAACCATCGAGTCTGGTCTTTCCCTGCAATGCCGGTTTCAACCATTGTTCGCGTCGCAACAACAATCCTTCATCACTGAAATCCGGTAGCTCCAGTTCCGGTAACCATATTCGGAGACAACGCACTCGTTCGCGCCATTGTTTCAAATTTTCGGTCCACGATAATGCGCTCAAACCCAGCTCGCCAACAGCATCGCAAAGTGCCTGCGCCGCTTTGACCGGATCGGGTCTTCCGGCAGGTTTTGATTCGAGCACAATCTGGTCGAAACGCTTTTCACGCCGTGCAATCAACCCGCGCGCGTCGGAATCCCAGCGCACATTATCTTCTTCGCTGAAACGCTCCGGAAAATCCCGTTGCAAACGAATTTCATCCAGCGGTGCCGCGCGCAAGATACTGCTGTCTTTATTTTCAAAACGGCATTCGCTAATCACCAGCCAGGGTTCGCCGAACAATGCGCTGTCATCCCATATTTTCGCCATACGTCCGTTAGCCATCAGATAACGGCGCGGATCATTCGGGTGTTGCCGAGCGATGCGTTCGGGAAACGCATGCAGCAATAAATCGCCGAGTGCGTGTGCTGGTACGGTGTTCGCCTGCAATTCATCACAACGAATGCGTCGGCGCCATTGTTGGCTGGCTTGATCAATCGCAATAATTGCCGAACGATTCACGTTATGCGGTAGCCGTCCCGAGCGATAACCGACCAATGCCTGCCAGCGTGATGCCCAATCATCCCGGCGTTCGCCAATCAAGGGGTCGCGCGCTTCGACCAATGCGGCCAAGTCACAGGCCAGCGCTTTTTCCGGTTCGCTTTGCGCGGCGAGCAACATGGCGGCGATGCGCGGATGCGTACCAAGACCCAGAATTTTTTTGCCTAGCGTCGTGATGCGTTGATTTTTATCCAGTGCATTCAGGCGTTGCAGTAATTCCCGTGCTGCCGCCATTGCACCGGCAGGCGGTGTTTCGACGAATCGCAAATTGCTGCTACCCCAGGCAGCCAGTTCCAAACAAAAGCCGCTTAATTCAGTTTGTGATATTTCTGAGCTTCGCATCGGTTCCAAACGTTGCGACGCTGGCCACAGGCGATAGCAGTAACCTTCGGCGACGCGGCCGGCGCGGCCGGCGCGCTGATCGGCCGAAGCCTGCGAGATATTTACCGTTTCCAATCGTGAAAATCCGGAGTTCGGATCAAACTGCGGTTCGCGCGACAAACCACTATCAATAACAACGCGAACGCCTGGCAATGTCACTGATGACTCCGCAATATTGGTTGCCAACACGATGCGGCGTTTACCGTTTTTATCCGGTGCAAGAGCTTCGCTTTGTTTCTCGATCGGCATTTCACCGAACAGGCTGATAATGGAAATGGCATTCAGATCGATATTCAATGACTGCAATGCTTTTTCGAGTTGTCGGATTTCTCGCTGTCCCGGCAGAAACACCAGAATATCGCCTTCGTGTTTTTGCAATATTTCATCGATGCAGCGCTTGATTTGAAAAGTCAAAGCCTCATCGCGTCGTGCCGGAAAATGTGCAATTGTCACTGGATAACTACGGCCTGCGCTGGTAATTCGCTCGGCCTGCAAAAACTGCGCGAGTTTTTCACCATCCAGCGTGGCCGACATCAGCACTATGCGTAGGTCCTCGCGTAGTGATTGTTGAATATCCAAGGCCAAGGCCAAACCCAGATCAGCGCTTAAATGCCGTTCGTGGAATTCGTCGAACAAAATCACGGCAACATTCTCGAGAGCCGGATCGTCCTGGATCATCCGCGTCAGAATCCCTTCGGTCACCACTTCGATCCGGGTGTTTTTCGAAATTTTATTTTCAAACCGGATCCGGTAACCAACGGTGTCGCCGACGGCTTCACCTAGTTGTTTCGCCATGAAATTCGCCGCAGCGCGTGCTGCTACCCGCCTTGGTTCCAACATCAGGATTTTTTTATCGGCCCGCCAGGGCGCCTGCAATAAAGCAATCGGCACCTGTGTCGTTTTACCCGCGCCCGGCGGCGCTTCCAGTATGAGACAACAGTGTCTTTGCAGTGCCGACAAAATATCCGGCAATACTTCGTTGATCGGAAAATCAATACTCAAGCGTTTTCTCGCCTGAATGACAAGAAGGATATTTTTTGCGATGCTGCCGTCATGTCGTTTTTCCAAAAATTATCGAAACATTATCCCAAAATTCCAGGCTATCGTCGTTTAAGGCCAAGACGATGTCAGGTTTTCGCAGTTGGTTCGCCTAAAACCGGTACTCATTCACTGGTCAGTCTATTTGAAAAAAATTTTCGCGCGATGCATGAAGCCGAAGCAAAAGAAGAAATCGCGCTGTTTGCGCGTTATCAGCAAGGCCTGTGTCAATCAGGCGAAGTCGGGCAATGGTTTCTCGAGCGGAGCAATCGGTTCTGGCTGGAATGCGACGTTTCACATCTGCATGGGTTTTTTGCAGCGGAAATTGCGCAGGCCATTCCGGAAGCAAAATTTATTCTGACCTTGCGAGAACCTTATGCCTGGCTCGATTCCGCTTTCAACCAAACCCTGGGGCGTCCGCTGAACTCGCATTGGTCAAAGCTGCGAAAGCTGGTGTACGGACCTTTGCCATCAGCATACCCGGAACAGGAAAGCGTTCTGCAACAATATGGTTTGTATCCCGTTGCCGCTTTGCTGAATCGCTGGGCCGGTCGCATCGAACATATTACACAAACAATTCCGTGCGAAAAATTATTGATTATCAAAACGACCGAACTCAAGCAAAGCGCCGACAAGATCGCTACTTTTTGTGAAATTGAACGCAAGCTGTTATCTGCCGAACGGGGGCACCAGTTTCCGGCAGCTATTAAAACCGGACTGCTCGACAAGATTGATCGGGCTTACCTGGACAATCTTATCGAACAACGTTGCGGCAAAATTCTTGCGCAATATTTTCCCGATTAAGGCCTAAGGCCATTCGCGGTTTTCGTAATCTGTTGAGTTTTTTGTGGTTTGAAAACCGGTGGCTTGATATAGCGCTTGCCCGATAAGGCAGCGAGACTTTCGTTCTGGACCTTATACAAACCTGCCTCAATCCGTGTGCGCGTATCTTGGACAAGAATAAAACCATTGCTACCCGATGCCCAATCAACCCAAGGCGTTGCGCCGAATGCACCCGGACTGGAAACACGCGTCGTTATTCCGTATGCGTCAACGGCCTCAACCCATTGGCCAAACCCATAACCGAGAGTTTCCGGTGATGGTGTATTGATAATGACCTTTCCGGCTGCTTGGTTATGAGCCATATAAGCGAGCGTATCTGCATTCAAAAAAGACTGCGTACCTGCAACGCCTCCAGCCAATAAAACATCGAGCACGCGACCATAATCCGACAGCGAGCTGCGAACACCACCGGCGATGCGCGGATTACCGACCCGGACATAGCCGTCTTGCGTCGAGCTTGTCGCAAAATCGGTTTGCGTCAATCCAAGCGGTACGACCAACTCATCATAGAAAATCTGGTTCCAGTTTTTTCCGGATGCTATTTCTGCCAGTCTTCCTGCTACCTGCATTGAATTGCCGCCATAGGAAAAACTACTGCCCGGCACGGATTCCAAAGGCAAAGCAAGAATCTGGCGCGCGCAGTTATCAAGCGAAATAAAACGGTTCCCCAGACAACCGGTACTTTCATTGCCGGGCAAACCACTGGTGTGCGAAAACAATTGGGTCAGCGTAATGCCTCGCTTGTCTTCGGGCGCATCCGGCATCCATTGGCCAACTGTGTCCTGCCAATGTAGTTCGCCTTTTTCCACCAGCCTCGCAATGACCAGAGCCGATAGCCATTTGCTGGCCGAAGCGATTGGAACCCGCGTACTCCCCGTGTAAGTGCCGTAATAATTTTGCATTTGCACTTTGCCGTCGCGTGACAGTCGAATACTGCCACCCTGCAACCCGTAACCTTCAACCAGTTCATGCATGGCGGTATCGACCGCACTCGTGTCATACGAAGGTTTGGCGTAAGTCATTGCCGAAACCAGCAGTAGCAGGCTGGCGATCCATCGAATTTTCATGCCGAATAAGTATCCAAACTGCTATGTATTTGGTGAAAACGCATTTGCTGCGCTCTGGTTGACCATTCTTTACACTATGGCATTGAGTATTGCAGACAGCCCATGGAATTAATTGATATCGGTGCCAATCTGGGCCATGAAAGTTTTCAGCACGATTTCGACGATATGCTGGCTCGCGCCCGTGAGACCGGCATCGTGCACATGATAGTCACCGGCGCATCACGCGAAGGTTCACGCGAGGCCCTACGGCTCGCCAAACTGCATACCGGTTTTCTTTCGGCAACGGCGGGTGTGCATCCCCATCATGCGAATGAAGTTACAGAAGAAGGCATGTCCGAACTACGCGCCTTGCATGCGCTACCGGAGATTGTGGCGGTCGGTGAATGCGGTCTTGATTATTTTCGTGATTTTTCG
>JBDTTC010000424.1:0-11781 GCA_039930825.1 Arenimonas sp. | reverse complement strand
GCCTCGCATGGCGAGACCAAGCATGTACTGTTATTTCCGGAAGATCCTAAAGAGTGTTTCGAACACGCGGCGGCAGCGCTGGATTTGGCCGATAGATTGCAAACGCCGATCTTTGTGATGAGCGATCTGGATATCGGCATGAATCAGCGCTTGTGCGAACCGCTGCAATGGGATGAAAGCCGCGGCTTTGACCGTGGCAAAGTAATGACGGCGGACGAGCTGGAATCTGGCAAGGAGTTTGGCCGTTATCTTGATGTGGATGGTGATGGCATTCCGTATCGCACTTATCCAGGTACGCATCCTAGCAAGGGCAGTTTCTTTACTCGTGGTACGACCAAAAATGCCTATGCCGGTTATTCCGAACAGGGGCCGGATTACTTGTATAACGTGCACCGGCTTCTTAAAAAGTTCGATACCGCCAAAGCTTTGGTACCGCAGCCTGTAATCAAAAAAGCCAAGCAGACTACGCAGTTTGCCGCGATCTATTTCGGTTCGACCAGTCCTGCGATGGCGGAAGCTATTGAAGTGCTGCAAGCAGAGCACACGCATCTGGATACCTTGCGACTGCGGGCATTTCCGTTTCCGGATTTGGTCGCCGAATTCATTGCCGAACATAAAACCGTGTTTATCGTCGAACAAAATCGCGATGCACAAATTCGCAGCTTGTTGATCAATGAATTTGGAATCGATCCGGCCAAACTGGTGCCGATACTACATTACGACGGCACGCCGATCACCGCACGTTTTATTGGGCGTGCCATCAGCTCGGCGATTAATGCAACGAATCTCGCCACGCCACAAACCTACAAGGTGGCTACACCATGACCTATCTTGCGAAACCAAAACTGCACCATCCATCACTGACCCAAAATAAGGCCTGCCATACCCGCCGCGATTACGAAGGACGAATCTCGACGCTTTGTGCCGGTTGTGGCCATGATTCAATTTCGGCCGCGATCATCCAGGCCTGCTGGGAAATGGATGTCGAGCCACATCGTGTCGCCAAACTTTCCGGCATTGGTTGCAGTTCGAAAACGCCGGATTATTTTCTCGGCAATTCGCATGGCTTCAATACCGTGCATGGCCGTATGCCATCGGTATTGACCGGTGCGAACTTAGCCAATCGCGAATTACTTTATCTTGGTGTATCGGGTGATGGCGATTCGGCTTCAATTGGGATTGGGCAATTCGTGCACGTTATGCGTCGCGGCGTGAATATGGTTTACATCGTCGAGAATAACGGTGTGTATGGTTTGACCAAAGGCCAGTTCTCGGCAACCGCCGATCAAGGCTCAACCTCCAAGAAGGGTGTAGTGAATGCGGACAGTCCGATTGATATGGTCAGTCTGGCTTTGCAGCTCGGTGCGACATTCGTTGCCCGGAGTTTCTCCGGCGACAAAAAACAATTGGTCCCCTTGATCAAAGCCGCGATTGCACACAAGGGCGCTGCTTTTCTGGATGTGATTAGCCCCTGTGTGGCGTTCAATAATCATCCCGGTAGCACCAAGAGTTACGACTATGTGCGCGAACATAACGAAGCGGTGAACAGGATTGATGTGATCGAAACGAAGCAGGAGATTGTTGTCGATTTCGCCGAAGGCGAGGTCGTCGAAGTCGAGCAGCATGATGGTTCGGTTTTACGCTTACGCAAATTGAAAGCCGATTACGATGCGACCAACCGAATTTCAGCAATGAACTATGTACAGCAACATCATGCCAAGGGTGAAGTGGTTACCGGCTTGCTTTATGTGGATAACGAAGCGGGCGATATGCATGAACATATCAATACGACCGAAACGGCTTTCAATAAATTGAGTAGCAAGCAACTTTGCCCGGGAGCATCGGTGCTAGAGAAGATAAATGCATCGCTGCGATAAGTTTTTATTCATGTAGGAGGCCACTTGCGGGCGATTTGTAGATGGTCGGGCCCAAGGGCCCTCTAGTGGCGTTTTTTCAACGGGCAGTTTGAGCGGTACTGGCATCGCTCAATGACATGGCATTCAACTTCGCATTTTGTTGTGCCGCAGCGATATTGTCTTTGCGACGGCAATCAATGAAGGGTGAATGCGCTAGCCAGTTGGTATCAGGATAATAGGCAAAAATCATTTGGCCATTTTTCAGACTGTCAATGACGGCCCCTGCTACTTCAGGTCGAACAGCAGGGCAGCCCCAGCTACGTCCGAGACGGCCCTGTGTTTTGGCGGCAGCTGGATTCACGTATGGAGCACCGTGCATAACAATCGCGCGCGCCATGGCGGCATCGTTTGTGCCGGGTTCCAGGCCTTCCATCTTCAGGGAATAACCGTTTTTGCCGTTGTAGGTTTCGGCGGTTCTGAACAGGCCAAGACTGGTCTGATGACTGCCATCGCGATTGGAAAAATCACGAGCATAATTTTCGCCAGTGCCTTGGCCGTGTGCGACATATTCGGCAAACAATAATTTGCGGGTTTCGATATCGAATATCCAAAGACGTTTTGCAGTCGATGGCAACGAATAATCGATCACGGCCAAACGCGGAGAAAGTGATTGTGATAAATGTTTCGCAGCACAATCTCTCGCTTCTAAAGCCAGATTTAGTACGTTTGGATTTGCGTCAGGTGCCAGGCGAGAAAGCATGCTTTGCGTCGTCTCTGCAAAACATTGCGAAGACGAAAAAAGTACACCGGCAATTATGAACGAGCTTGGGCGCATGCGTGAACTCACGGAGGACACGCGATTGTACGGGTGGCTTCGTTAAAAAATCATTCGCTCGAATCTGAACCATCAGCCCATGACGGTAGTTCTTCATCGGCAGGCGTGCCGGCGGTCATCACCGTCATATCCTTGCCAGTAGTGCGTGGCAGGACTTGAGCATCGGTTAGCACGAGCGTTGTGCCGGGAGTCAGAATGTCATAAACCGAGCGGGCAAAATCTACTGGAATTGCGATGCGCTTCACAGCAGCGGGATCTAGCAGACCGGGAGTTTTAGTCTTGTTTGCGCTCAGTGTGTAACCGGGCATCGGGATGCTCATCCAGTTTTTGGCTTTTTTGTTCGGAACAATTCTGCTCGGTTCGGTACTTTCGCCTTCCATCAGGACATAGGCTTGCGTACCAAATGCTTCTTTACCGACGATACCGACTTTGGAGCGGCCGATCTCGATGCCGTTACGCATGACGATGACGCGCTGGTCCGTGGTGCTTATTAATATTGAAACTGCACCGGTCGGCGATTTTTCCGGCTCCCAGTGAAAGTTTTCAAGCCAGGACATTCGGGGAGCAGCAGGTGCCTTGTCGGTACTGGCAAATTCCACGGGCGCAAATACACCTGGATGCGCGACATTCGGCATCGAGGAAGTTTCATCGGCCACCACTACCGTCATGCCAAAGTCGGTGGTATCAAACAGCAGCTTGGCAAATTCATAAGGAAGCCGAACACAGCCATGCGAGGCCGGATAGCCAGGCAATTTTCCGGCGTGCAATGCAACGCCATCCCAGGTCAGACGCTGCATGAAGGGCATCGGAGCATCGTTGTACAGGCTTGAACGATGGTCTTTGTTTTTTTGCAGAATGGTGAAGACGCCGGTCGGTGTTTCTTTGCCTTTCTTGCCGGTGCTGACCGTGCTTACTGCAATCCGCAACCCATTGCGATACAGATAAGCCCGTTGCTCGGTAATGCTGACGACCATGACCAGAGGCCCTTCCGGTACGACTTCCGGTGACCAAATGAATTCACCGGGTTTCAATTCCGAAGCCGGTTTGTCGATGGGCACTGAAAGCGCAGCGCCTTGTGCCGATACCAGACCGGGAACACAGGCGAGTAAGCAGCTGATCGAAAGCAAAATACTACGGTAAAACATGGGCTGGACACCGGCGGGTTAAACAGACGGTAGAGTAAACCAAAGCCTTCTGAGATGTTAGTAAATAAACGGGATAAGCCGCTTGCTACGCTTGCTGTACTCTAGGTATGCATTGCCCAATGCATTGCCAAGTGCTGCTTCTTCGATGCGAATCCGGTATAGAAATGCAGCGGTGACCGGAATCAGAATGACAAGAATCGAAGCGATGTTCGACAGACAAATGCCAAAACCCAGAAATGCCATCAATGCGCCGGTATAGGACGGATGCCGGATATAACGATACGGGCCGCTATCAATGACGCGATGGTCTTTGGCGATGGCCACGTTGACAGTGAAAAAACGGCCAAGATAGATAATCGAAAACCAACGTAGAAGCAGGCCGCTAAAAAACAACAGAACGCCAATAGGGTAGCTGAGTAGCGTGTCGCGAATGGCGAAAGCGGGCAGCCAATGCGTGGCGCGATAGGCAATAAACAGGCTGGCGAGAATCACGACCCAGAGTATTCGCAGTGAGCCTTTGTCCTGTGACTCGGAATCAGCTTTGGCACGCAGAAAAAGGCCGAGCATAATTTCCGAAATGCCGAATATCGGACCCAGAATCGCAGGTGATGGCAGATGCATGGGGCGCTCCTGAAATGAAATATAGAACTGGATTGTGGGCTTTCCAAAAGCGGGATATAAGCTGCCGGAAGTCACTCGATTTGCTCGGAAAATACCCTCAAAGCGGAGTAATGTGGCATTTGGCTGTATACAAGTCACTCACACCAATCAAGCAGGAGTAATTCATGAGCGATCTTCCGCAATTATGGTTGCCAATTCTATTGACCGCGGTATTTATTTTCATCGCCAGTAGTTTGATCCATATGGTGTTCAAATGGCATAACAGTGATTACAAAAAACTGTCGAATGAAGATGAAGTTCGTGCAGCAATTCGGGCAGGAAATCCTGGCCCGGGAATGTTTGTGTTTCCTTACTGCATGGACATGAAAGAAATGCAGAGCGAGACCATGAAGAGCAAATACAACGAAGGTCCGGTCGGATTTTTGACGCTGCGAAAAAACGGCGTGCAGTCGATGGGACCCATGCTATTGCAATGGTTTTTATTCACCTTACTGATTGCCAGTGTGGCGGGACTTCTTGTTTTGCAGTGCGTAGGCTTGCATGCACACAGTCATGTTGCCGGGCATCTTGTCGGTATGGTGACTTTGCTGGCTTATTGCGGCGGAAGTGTTTCAAACGGAATCTGGATGGGCAAGTCCTGGGGCAGTGTGGCAAAAGACTTGCTCGATGGCTTCATCTACGCGGTAATCAGTGCCTTCACCTTCATGTATTTTTGGCCCTGAACTACATCCATCAAGGCTGCCGCGTAGCAGTTCACAAAAAGTTACAACTTGAGCTGCAAGATTGCCGTAGAAGGCCTGTACTAAGAGCTATGATTCGTGGATGCGCCTAACGATCAAGCGTTTTTCCTGTTTTCTGCTTCTCATGCTTGGCAGCGTGACGCAGGGCTTTGCACTTGACTTGGGGTCTTCCGAAGATGCCAATTTCGAAATCGTCGGAGACAGAAGCAGCATCTACGATGGCGTTGTAACCACGCTTGCGCAGGATGCCTTGGGCTTCATCTGGATTGGTACAGCCAATGGGCTTATTCGTTTTGATGGTTACCAGTTTCGCCGCTATGCCTTCGATCCTGCCGATCCGCATACCATAGGCGGTAATTTCATTCGGGCATTGCTGGTCGCTAGCGATGGAAAACTCTGGATAGGTACCGATGCTGATGGCGTTTCCGTGCTTGATCCGGCGACCGGACATTTCAAGAATTTCAACAACAATCCCGACGACTCAGGGTCGCTACAGTCAGGCAGTATTCGCTCCCTGGCGGAAGGTCTGGATAAAGAAATCTGGCTAGGCAGCACCGGCGGCGGGCTTAGCCGCTTCCAGAAAGACACTGAAAAATTTCTGCGCTTCGACAAACATAGTGATGCATCGGGGGCGCCAAACGATTCCAGAATTTCTTCGCTGCACGTGGATGCCCGTGGTGATCTTTGGGTCGGAACCTGGAATGGTCTTGACCGACTCAGGCGAGGCAGCAATACCTTCGAGACGGTTTACTCGGATGCTGAAAGTACCGAGAGTTTGTCGGGTAAAAGCATCAGGACTACTTTTAGTTCCAAGGATGGAAGTCTGTGGGTTGGCACGAATGATGGCGAAGTTATCGTCATCGATCCAGAGGCGGGTACCGGTTCGAATATCGTGTTATCCAGGCAGATGGTCGGCGGTACGATATTGGCGATTTCGCAACCTAGTGCTGATCGAATCTGGGTGGGTCATACCAGCGGCATCGATGTTTTTGATCGCAACGGGATGAAGCTGATAAAAAAGTTTCGTAACGACCCCACCAATCCCGATAGCGTCACCGCAAGCGAAATTCGTGCTTTCCTGATTGATCGAGCCGGCGGTTTATGGGTCGGCAGCTTTGGCGGTGGCGTGCAACGCGTCAGCATGAATAACGATGGCTTTCGTGTTGTACGGCAAGAACGCGATGCCAGTAACGCCGTCAATGTGTTGAGCGTAACCAGTGTATTGGAATCGTCGAATGGCCAGATTTGGCTTGGTACTGCGGCGAACGGTGTTTCGATACTCGACGCTTCGCTGAAACTGGTAAAAACACTGCATCAGAATGTCGATGGCACAAGCATGAGTGACGATATGGTTACCGGTTTGGCCCAGACAAGCAACGGAACAGTATGGGTGGGTACGGAGCGAAACCTGTTTCGCTACGTGAACTCGAGGCTCGGTTTGCAACGCGATAACGCCAGCGATGGCCTGCAAGGCGCTGCAGTGCGCCGTTTGCTCGCGGGCAGGCAAGGCGAACTGTGGATTGGTAGCACGGATGGCTTATTCGTTCTTGAATCCAATGCAATCGCGATTTCACGTTTGGCCGATATCCGCAATAAACCAGTAACGGGTTCGGTTAATGCCATTGCCGAAACTGCCGACGGTGGCATGTGGATCGGTGCCAATTCGGGTTTGTACTATCGCGCCAATGATTCCCGCGAACTGATTCCGGTCGAGTTTGAAAAGGGCTATGCGCTGTCACATGTATCCGTTGTCGGATTGCTGGTGGATTCGAAGCAGGGATTATGGGTAGATACACCACATGGCCTGCACCACATGTTGCGCTGGAATGGGAAACAAGCAGCATTCGAGTCGATCAGTGCCAAACACAGGATTGCCGGCGGGCCCTATGGTGCGAATTTGCTCGAAGATACTAAAGGCAGAATCTGGACGCATAAATTTGTTTATGATCCGGGACAAAATTTGGTTTATGAATTAAATCGTGCCGACGGTATTTTCTTCGGTACCGGCTGGTTCCGTTCTTATACCAAAACAAGAGATGGAAAATTTCTTTACGGCGGCAATCAGGGTCTGTTGATCATTGATCCTGCGCAATTCCGGCCATGGTCGTACGCGCCGCCCATCGTAGCGACCGAACTAAGAGTTAATGGCGAAAGGCAGACCTTATCTGATCTTGTATTGCGAGGTATAAAACTTAGTTCGGAGCAACGCAGTTTTAGTCTGGAATTTTCTGCGCTTGATTACACGTCGCCCAGCTTGAATCACTACGCATTCCAACTGGTAGGGCAGGATAAAGACTGGATCGAAACCGATGCGAACTTACGTGTCGCCAGTTACGGCAATCTGTGGCCAGGAGAATATCTGCTGAAAATACGCGGCAGTAACCGCAATGGTGTCTGGAGCGAACAGATTCTCGAAATTCCCGTCGAGGTATTACCGGCCTGGTGGCAAACCTGGTGGTTCTATTTGGCATGCAGCCTATTGGCGATCACTGCAATTATTGTATTGGTTCATGCACGCACGAATTATTTACGCCGCAAGCGCAACGAGCTTGAAGAGAAAGTGCTGCAGCGAACCAATCAACTGGAAGTGATGACTCACGCATTGGCAGACAAGTCGCGTGCTCTCGAGGAAGCGAGTCTGGCTGACCCGTTAACGGGGCTACGTAACCGCCGTTTCTTTGATCAGCATATTCAGGTCGATATTGAAAATTGTTTCCGGGCTTATGACAATAGCCTCATCAACAACACATCAATCGATGACGTCAAAGGCCTGGTGTTCTTTCTGATCGATATCGATAACTTCAAGCAGGTTAATGATATCCAGGGCCATGCAGCCGGTGATGCGGTGTTGGTGGAGGTATCACAACGCTTGCGGGAAGTATTCCGGGAAAACGATTACCTGATTCGATGGGGCGGTGAAGAGTTTCTTATTATCACCCGTTCGACCGCACGCGAAGATGCCCACATGTTAGCCGAGCGGGTCCGTTCAAAAATCGTCGATGACAATTTCCATTTGGGCGATGGCGTTACACTTAAAAAATCATGTTCGATCGGATTTACTTGTTTTCCATTTATTCCGCAATCACCCAGAGCATTGGGCTGGCATGAAGCGGTTGAAATTGCCGATGTCGCTTTGTACGCTGCCAAACGGGCAGGTCGCAATGGCTGGGTGGGTATATCGGCAACGGCTCATTGCAAGCCGGAAAAAATTCTTGAAAACATCAAGCACAATATTATTGGTTTGATCGACAAGCGTGAATTGGAAATAGTTTCCAATCTTGATAACAAAGCCGTCATGCATGCCTGGGTGCATGCAACTTCAACGGCTCACAGAGACGAGATTTTTCGTCCTGTCTAATGTTGTGGGAGCCACTTTAGTAGCGATAGTTCTTTAAGCTGCGGAGTTGCTGGAAAAAATCGAATCTATCGAACAGTCATCGCCACTGAAGTGGCTTCTACATTTATGCCGCTATGACATGAATTTCGTGGTCTTCGATTTTCACGATATTGCCGGCGACAATCTTGCAGGTTTTGCGAAGTTCTACTGCCCCGTTCACGCTGACTATGCCACTAGCAACGATGGCCTTGCCCATGCCACCGCTGCCACACAGGCCTACAAGTTTCAGTAATTGGTTTAGTTCGACGTAATCGTGTTCAAGAGTGAATTCGATGACTTTCATTCGGATGCGGCCTGTTTTATTTCTGCGATCAGTATTTTACTACGCTTGAAGGTGCCAATGCTGCTGATGTTTGCCATCGCGGAAACTGCAGCGGGATTGGCGTTTTTGTAGAGTCCGGTCGCAAGGCCAAACAGTATGATCGCAATGACTGTCGCGACCATGCTTGGAATATGGCCAAGTACATTCAAGCCGAAGAAAATTTTGGCCATGACTTGCGTCAGAGCAACACTGATAAGCGGCAATAAAGCCAAGCTTATACGTGCCAACGCCAAGCGCAGCTCCAATAAATGGTCCAAATAGGTGCCCAGTTCATCGCCCGGTAGGCCAAGATCAAGTCGTGACAATGAAATGCGATACGTAATTCCGCTGACCATCTGCGCGACGAAGAACAGATTAAGCAAAATGCCCGGCACGATGAAGTGCCATTGGCCACCGTGGCCGGCATTGAAAATGCCGATCAGCATTATTAAAAATGCGTAGCCAAGAATGGAAAACAAGACATGCCTTTTAAGCGAGCCCAGTAATATATTGGTCGAAGGTGAAAGCAGATTCTTTTTCTCAAAATCTTGCAATGCTTTTGCATCGCCCTGCAAGGCAATATCGTCTTCAAAACGTTGGCGTGCATCTAGCTGCCGGCGAGCATTGCTCCAGCTTTTTCCTGCCATATCTTCAAGAAATTTCTGGAAACCGGGCGATTTTCTGAAACGGTTCGAAAAATACCGTGCGATCAAATACGCTGTCGGAATGAAAGAAAAACCGATAAGCACGTTGATCCAAATAAAGCTGGCTGGAAATTTCGGCAAGAGATCAATGCCGGTGAACCCTTTGACCAGCACGAGAATTAATGGCCACCACAACAAAACCGATGTTAGAAGAACCCACTTGGTTAGTTGCACGCGTCGATTTCTCAGGCGATCCAATACTTCGCGTGTTTCTAGAATCGGCGAACTCAAGTCGAGTTTTTGCAAGGTTTTCCACTGTAAAAAGTGCACCACGCATTCTGCCAATGCAAATACTGCCAGCGGACTTGCAAGTAAAAGATAAATCGAGTCGCTCAGGTGCTTAACCATAAACATCATCAATGCAGCGAATGCCGAAAAACTGCTAAGCAGGCCTGCCATCAGCCAATAAGAATGGCGGCGAAATGCCGTATAGGTTTTTTTCGACAGTGCTGTGCGTACCGCTTCGATATCCAGTGTCAGGCTGTTATCCAGTTTGCTGGTTTCCAGCGCCCATTGCGATTTCAGTTTGTCCAGATCCAGGCCACTCATGATTTTTCCTTCGCTGCGGCAACATCCTGCTGCAGCTTTTGTTTGATTCGATTGATTCGGGTCGCCACATTGCTGGAAGAGATGCCGACGATGTCGGCAATTTCTTCCTGCGGGTAACCTTCGAGATAAAGCAGTATCAGGGCACGATTGATTTCATCGAGTTTTGAAATCATCTGATGCAATGCATGCAAGTCTTCACTCTGTGCATCCATTACGCTGTCGGCTGCGGTCAGGTCCATGCCAAATTCTTCTATCGGTAGCGCATCGCGAATGCGACGGCTTTCACCGCGATAGAAAGAAATGGCGACATTCATCGCGATTCGATGCATCCAGGTCGAGAAAGCAGCGCGTCCGTCGAAGCGTTCGAACGAACGCCACAACTCGATCACGATTTCCTGAATCAGATCGCCACGGTCCTCGCGCCGACTGCAATAGGCATTGGCCACCTTGTAAAGGATGGCCTTGTGCTTTTCCAGCTGTAGCAGAAATTGTTGGTGTTCGACCGTTTTGCTCATTACCTATCCGCTTATGTGGGCTTTCGCCGCTCTGTCTTTGTTATTCGCCAGCCAAGGCAGAAATATCACTGCTTGGCTTATTATTTTTTGCCACTCGCGGTATTTTCCGGCCATTCAAGCATGCGCCTATGAAAGTGTGGCGAACAAAGAGTTCATACGAGCCCAACATTAGCGCAAAACCGAGCGCCAGCATCAGCGGATATTCTACCCACCACGGCCAATTGACCAGCGATGCCGCGACCTGCAATGCCATCACAATAGGTAAATGCACGATATAAACCCAGTAGGAGGAATCGGCCAGATAGCGACGCTTTGGGTTGGCATCGGAGAGAAAGCGTAGCCCCATGCCGACCAAGGCCAGTGCCCAGCTCCAGGCTCCTGCTGAATAAGTGAAGGCATAAGTAAGCTTGTGGCCGTTATCGGTCACCGGTAATTGCATCGAGCTCAGGCCGGTTATCGACAGACTTGCCGCTGTGGCAATCACGGCCAATAAAAGATTTAACCACCAATATTTTTTTAGTACCTGCAGCAAAGTGATTTGGCGATGCAGACCCCAACCGAGCACAAAGGCAATTAAAAAGCCGATGCAGGCGGCAAGATTTGGATACAAAGAACTGTCGGGCGTAGGAATGCCAAACCACATCACCCATTTTGGTGTGAAATACAAACCGGCAGCCAATGGCAAGGCGAGTAGCAAACTTGCACCGGGCTTCATCAGTAAGCGCATGAAGGCATCTAGTGCCGCACGCACATAACCTTTGTGATCAAGCTTTTTCAATAAAGTACGTATTGCAAGAATCGCGATGTACAACAAACTTAGCACGTAGAGAAACCACAAATGTGTCAGCGGAAAATCATCGGGCGTAAATTTCGGACCGGGTGGTGATTCTTTTGGCAAGCTACCGTTGAATTTAATCAGGGCAATCCAGATCACCACCATAATAATTCCGGTAAACACCATTGGCCATGCTGTTACCAATGGAATCACGATACGTTTGAAACGATCCTTGATAAAAGCTTTCAACCCCTGCCGATGAAATGACAAATGGGCGAAAAAACCGGCAATCAGAAAGAATAATGGCATACGAAACATATTCACCCAGTAGAATAGGCCCGCC
>JBDTTC010000423.1:0-4462 GCA_039930825.1 Arenimonas sp. | reverse complement strand
CCGCTTTCGTTGTGCTTAAGGTCGTTACGATTTGTTCGCGTTTTGCTAGCGAAGCCATTCTGGCTGCAGTATTAACCGCATCACCATAGACGTCGCCGTCTTCATCAAGGGCTTCGCCGAAATGAAGGCCGATCCGAATCGCAAGGTTGTCGCGGACGAAATTGATATCCCGGGCCATTTTCCGCTGCATATCCACGGAAGCCAGAATGCCATTCATTGCGGCTGGCAAAGTACACATGATTTCATCGCCGATGGTCTTGATGACCCGGCCGCCATGCTGCACGCATATGTCCGACAAGGCCGTCAGCACTGCAGATATAAGACGGCGTGCTTCGACATCGCCTTTGGTCTCGAATATGCGGGTGCTGCCGCTGACATCGGCAAACAGAATGGCTTGTGGACGTGATGAACTCATAGGACGCAGTGTAACCCGAGCGAGCGAGCTTCGCAGCTCTACAGTAAACAGTTAACGAATTTAGACAAGTTCTCCGGCCATGGCAACGATATCGGCCTCGCTTGGAATGACGAGGAATGCGGCACCGGCGAGTGGCGTATAGGTGTCTTGGCCAACCACGCGGCGCAAAGGTTTAGCGCCCTGCCCCGACTCCACCACAGCCGTGATGATGCCTTCACCCACGCCGGCACTTCGGCGGCCTTCGTCGACCACCATGATGCGGGTACATTCGCGTGCATGCTTGGCGATCTCGTCGGTATTAAGCGGTTGTAGCCAGCGCAGATCAACGACTCGTACTTTCAACCCGTGGTTTTTCTCGATTTCGCGAGCAGCTCGCAGACTCATCGGAATGCCGTTGCCGAAGCTGAAAATTACCAGGTCATTGGCAGTTTCGTTATAGATCCGGGCCGAGCCGATCATCATGGATTCTTCGGGTGATGGATATTGAGTTAACCATTGGCCATCTCCGGCTTCGTAAAGATCTTTTGTCATATAGAGCGCAATCGGTTCCAGATAGGCACAGACACGGCCATCGACCTTCGCCAGCGCCATCATGCTGCGAAGCATGGTGGCTGCATCGTCACCTCGGCTAGGGCAGCCAACGACAAGGCTTGGGATATCGCGAAGCGCCGTAATCGAATTGTCATTATGGAAATGACCGCCGAAGCCACGCTGATAACCCAATGAGGCAATTCGCATGACCATCGGGTTTCTGAATTGGCCATTGCTGAAAAATTGTAGTGAGCAAGCTTCGCCACGAATTTGATCGCAGGCATTATGGAAGTACGCCAGATATTGAATTTCCGGCAGTGGCAGCATGCCCATATTCGAGAAGCCCTGGGCCAGGCCGAGAATCATGGTTTCATCGAGCAAGGTGTTGAAGACGCGAGCTCCCTTGAAGGATTTTTGCAGGCCTTTGGTGACGGTATAAACGCCCCCCTTTTGCGCAACGTCTTCGCCGAACAATAAGGTTTCCGGATATTTGCAGAACAAATCATGCAAAGCATTATTGATCTGGATTGCCATATGGCGCGGTGCCAGTTTTTCCGGCAGTTTTTCTTCGCCACCGAAAATGGCAATACGTTTTTCTGCATAGTCCGAGCGTGCTGCTTCGGCAGCGACTTTGTCTGGCGTATAGGGCGCGAGCGGTGCCATGACATCGGCTAGATTGTCGAGCTTTGGCAAGCTATCGGCTTTTTCTGCCGCCGCAAAACAAAGCTTGCGGGTGGCTTCGTATTTCGCCAGCACTTCGTCTTTACTCATCAAACCGGAACTCAAGGCAATCTCGGCCGAACGCAATAACGGATCGCTGGCTTCGACCGCCATCAATTCTTCAAAGCTGCGCCATTCGATTTCGAAATCGGTACCGGCGTGGCCCATGATGCGGGTGGTTTTGAGATGCAGGAAGGTCGGACGGCGCGTGGTGCGGCAATGATTCACGGCGCGTGCCACTTGATCGTATCCACTGGCGATGTCCAGACCATCAGCGAAAAAATAATCCAGGCCAGGACGTTGCTGGAATGCATTGGCGATCCAGCCGCTCGGTGTTTTCACCGAAATGCCGATGCCGTTGTCTTCGCAAACATACAGAACCGGCGCGGGTAGTTTTTGGTAAGCCGTCCACTGCGCGGTATTGAATGCAGTTTGTGCGGTTGCATGATTGCTTGAAGCATCACCAAACGTGCAAATGGCAATCGAATCTTCCGGAATCGGCAATGCATGACCAATACGTTTTGCCTGTTCGATGGCAATTGCCGTGCCGAGTGCTTTCGGCAAGTGCGAAGCAATAGTCGAGGTCTGTGGCAATACCCACAAAGGCTTGCTGCCCCAGACTTTATGGCGTCCACCGGAGATCGGGTCTGCCTTGCTCGCGGCAAAGCTCAGTGCCGAATCCATAATCGGATCCATGCCCGGCAATTTGCGGAAACGTTCGGCCATGAAGCCGCCCGAACGATAATGCAGGAAGGCCGGATCGGTGTGACGCGTTAAACGCGCGACCATTGCATTGCCTTCATGTCCGGACGAACCGATGGTGTAGAAAACCTTGTTCTGCACACGCAGTACGCGAGCCATTAAATCGAGATGGCGGCTGATTAGTTGCGACTCAAATAAATCGATGAAATCTTTTGCCGTGCATAGACTACCCGGAAGGATTTCTTCATCTGGTGATGGTTTGCCATCGACATGGCCCGACCAGTTAGTAACGAATTCGACAAAGTTTTCATCACATACGATGGCGCGATTAACATTCTTTTGACGGCCGGGAATCAGAACAGGTTGAGCAGACATAATATTTTTATCTTTTGATTAATTTTCTTGTGCCACAAAGCCCGCTTGCGAACGGACACGTTGCAACCAGTTTTGTAGATGGGGATAGCGGGATAAATCGAAACCGCCGGTGGCGGCATCATGGGTGTAGGCGTAAAGAGCAATATCGGCGATCGTAAAGCCGCTTTCAATAAAATAATCCTGAGTCGATAGCTGCTTTTCCATTACCGATAAGGCCTGATGACCACGTTCATGCAAACGTGGCAAATCCGCATGGCGCTCGTGTGTAGCCGGCAAATACTTTTTGATAAAACGTGCCACAGCGATATAAGGCTCGTGACTGTATTGTTCGAAGAACAACCATTGCAGAACATTGGCCTGCAGCCATTTGTCTTGCGGAAACAAATCAGTATCGCTGGACAGATAGCAAAGAATGGCATTGGATTCCGGCAGGAACTGCCCTGCTTCTGTCTCAAGTAACGGCACTTTGCCATTCGGGTTTTTGGCGAGATATTCCGGCGTGCGGGTTTCACCTTTGGCGCTGTTGACTTGAACCCAACGGTACGGCTTGCCAAGTATTTCCAAACACAATTGCACCTTGTAACAATTGCCTGATGCTTTCATTCCGTAAATGGTATTCATCGACTAAAGTCCAAACTTCTTAAGATTATCGAACCATTGCTCACGTGTTTGCTGCCAAACCCCAACCTCAATATCCAAGGGTGCTGGCAGGATAGCTTGACGTTGATACTTCGAACCTAGCTTTTCAGCCAAAGCAATCGAGGCTGTATTTTCGGGAACGATGGTATGGATAACTTCCGACCAATCATGATTTTCGAAAACCCAGTTTGTACTTGCTGCAGCCGCCTCTAAGGCAAAACCCTTATGCCAATAATCGGCATGCAAGCCCCAGCCCACTTCGGTGCCAGGCCATTCAAAAGGCTGCCATGGGCCGATACGCCCTATCCATTGACCACTGGACTTTTCGATTACTGAGAACATGGCGTATCCATGGGCCGACCACGCACCTATCATGGTCATCAAGCTACGCCACGCAAAGGATGGGCTCTGTACGCCGCCGAGAAAACGCATGGTCCCTTCGTGTCCGGCAAAACGAATCCAGTCAGGCAAATCTACTAGCGTTGGCGGACGAAGAATCAAGCGTGGTGTTTCGAGGATGAGTGATGCCGGTGATGGCATATGAGCGGCCTGTTCCATAGCTCAAATACCGATCATTTGCATTGATACTTGCTTGGTGATTTCGCCGTAGCTGCGCTTCCCTACTTCCGAAAAACCAATGCTTTCGTGGAAGCGCTGTGACGCAAGGTTCGGAGGATCAATATCGAATTCACAAGTAATGCGCGTCACGCCGCAATTTTTTGCAAATTCGAAAAGATCGTCATATAACTTTTTACCGATGCCCTGACCTTGGCATCGCCTACTAACAACGACTCGATCGATGTAAAGAAATTGATCGTAGTGTTGTTTAAACCAGACATAGTTACTGCTGTCGTAATGGCTAACGTCGCGAAACGCCAATAAGAAACCAGCAATAGTTCCGTTGTCGTCAATCACGCGATGGTAGGCGGCTTCCGAATGCAACGCTTCAAGGCGCGCCAAGAGAAGCGAGCTAAGAAAATGGACAGACTCTTCGTTTAATAGAAGAATCTGTTCAAAGTCCGCTGCGCTAGCATCTCGAATCAGCATTGATCATTAAAACGCGTTGATGCCTGTCAGCTC
>JBDTTC010000422.1:0-8151 GCA_039930825.1 Arenimonas sp. | reverse complement strand
AAAATCGATGCCCGCGATATCGCCCAGCATTTTCCCCGGCACCAAATTGTCGCCCGCCGTGGAAACAGGACTAACCGTCAAATTCTGATAATCACTGAGTGCAACGGCCCGAGCAGAGCGTGGATAAAATTCTTCACCGGTGGTTTTATCGATCAGGGTCGAACCCATCAAGCCATGGATGATAATAATTGGCGGCTGCGCGGAGTTCTGCACTTCGCGTGTATACAAGCGCTTCAGGTCCGGCTTGGTCATCGTGCTGCACGCAGCAAGCGCAAGACATAACAAGACAAGAAGTAATCGTTGGGCTGGGGTTTTCATCGGCTTATGATAATGCGGCATAAATATTTACGATACATGCCAAAAGGCCGATTCAACTCCGTACGGCGCGGTACCCAATCGCGAGACCAACACATCCCTTTCGTACAATGTGCCTAGTGCTGCCAAGGCAAGTACAATGGCACGCTACCTTCTTTTTCATTGCACAACATCGGGCTTGTTATGACTACTTTGAAAGGCAAACTTTACCCAAATGCCGATGCGGCATTGGCCGACTGCATCCGCGACGGCATGACCATCATGTCGGGCGGTTTCGGCCTGTGTGGTATTCCGGAATATTTGATTAGCGCTCTGCGTGACTCGGGCGTTAAAAATCTGACCTTTATTTCCAATAACGCCGGTGTCGATGATTTTGGTCTCGGCCTGCTATTGAAGACCCGCCAGATTTCGAAAATGATTTCCTCCTATGTTGGTGAAAACAAGGAATTCGAACGTCAATATCTTGCCGGCGAACTGCAACTCGAATTCAATCCGCAAGGCACGCTGGCCGAACGCATCCGCGCTGGTGGAGCCGGTATTGCCGGTTTCTATACCAAGACCGGTGTCGGCACGCTAGTAAGCGAAGGCAAGGAAATTCGCGAATTCAATGGCGAAAAATTCGTGCTCGAAACCGGTCTGGTGGCCGATGTTTCCATAGTCAAGGCCTGGAAAGCCGATACCGAAGGCAATCTTGTTTACCGCAAGACCGCACGCAACTTCAATCCAATGATGGCGACCGCCGGAAAAATCACGATTGCCGAAGTGGAAGAAATTGTCGAGGCAGGACAACTCGATGCCGACAGCATTCATACGCCGGGGATTTTCGTGCAACGCATCATCGTGAATTCATCTTACAAAAAACCGATTGAACAACGCACCGTGCGCACAAGGGAGACTGCATAATGGCCTGGTCACGTGACGAGCTCGCAAAAAGAGCCGCCAAGGAATTGCGCGATGGGTTTTATGTCAACTTGGGAATCGGCATTCCGACCCTGGTTGCCAATTTCATTCCCGAAAGCATGAAAGTAGTTCTGCAATCGGAAAACGGCATGCTCGGCATGGGCCCGTTTCCGTACGAAGACGAAGTTGATCCGGACTTAATCAATGCCGGCAAACAAACGATTACACAATTACCGATTTCCTCGTATTTTTCTTCCAGCGATTCTTTCGCAATGATTCGCGGCGGCCATATTGATCTGTCGATTCTGGGCGCAATGGAGATTTCGGAAAACGGCGACATCGCCAACTGGATGATTCCCGGCAAGATGGTCAAGGGCATGGGCGGCGCGATGGATCTGGTCGCCGGTGTAAAACGCGTTGTCGTCGTCATGGAACACAACAACAAAGATGGCGCAGCCAAATTCAAACCAGCCTGTGAATTGCCATTGACCGGACAGAATGTGATCGATGTATTGATCACCGATCTTGGTGTTTTTACACGCCCCGACCGCAACAGCGGATTTGAATTGATCGAACTAGCACCCGGCGTAACGCTGGAAGAAATTCAAAGCAAGACGACGGCGAAGTTTAATACAAAACTGTCCTAGGATTTCTGGCCTAACAGACCTGGTCTTGTCGCCTGGAATGGCATAGACCAGCATCTATCATCGGCGTAAGTAACCACAGCCTGTCCATATTCCGATGCGACCTTCTTGAAGGCCGAACCCGATGGGCTCTGTAAATGCGATTCGTGTAGAAAAAAATCGATGCGTTAGCTGTTATATTGCCTCCGTGTCGACAAGTCTCTTTTATCGAAATAATGAAAAATATAATCCTGATATTGTTTCTGTTGCTTGGCTCAAACGCCTCTTTTGCAGGTATCAGGGAGGTGAGAACTGGTGAAGATGTCCAGCTGAAGTCAGATGAAGGGCTTTTGGTGCTGGTTTTTGACAGTAACGTGCCAATCAATGCGGCAAGCATTACGGCAGCAGGTAGTGGTGCTTCCGGGACTTATCGCATTCTCGATCCGCAGGCCGGAAAATCCATCAAGCTTCTGATCGCAACAGCCGGCACTTATACCTGGGACGAGCTGTCGCTATACAGAATGTATTTTCCAATGCGAAAAGACACCGATGTTACATTTCCGGTTAAAGCCGGAATCATCAACTATCCAGGGGATCTGATTTTCCGTTTTCAGGATCCGTCGTATGGCTCAATGCACCGAAGCAACCGCGGATTGGCGTTGATGGATTGGGTAGAAAAAAAATATCCCGCCATATACAAGCGTTATGATTTTGAATATGCAGGCCAGTATCCGGATGTTTTTCCCGACTTTTACAAGCAGGAAAGACTTGGAAAAGAAGGTCCGCTGGAAAGCAAAACCTTGCCGGTACAGATCAGTGCCAATTTACCACTTGCGCCGGAAGCACTTTGGCGTACAAGCCGCATAGCCCACGTTTCCTTGAGCCCCGATGCGAGGTATATCGCCGAGGTAGTTAACGTAGGCGAAAACAAAAAAACGCTCGAAATCATCAATCGAAAGACCGGCGATATAATTCCTTACAACAGCTTTTATGATTTGACGGATTTGACCTGGGTTTCCGATGACGCTTTTGTCATGGCGTTCGATAGTTCACAACTTAGCTCGTCAGTAGTTTTCGTTCGCATAATCGACAACGGCGATGGCAAGTTGAGCTTTACTCCCATATATATTCCCAGAACAGGCACTGTCATTGACCCGATGCTTTCGAACCCGGATTACTTCTTGTTTGCCAGCCTATCGGAAACAACGTCGGGCGCCATTTTTGTACACAAGATCAATAAGCGTGATACCAGCAGCATCACGAAGTCCGGCACTTATTCGGCTAAATCGCGCGTCAATATCAGTCTCGAGAACGACCGCGCATGGTTGACCAACGGCAATGGCGAAATAGTTGCTGCCGTTGTCAGCAAGAACAATAAACGTACTTTGATGCTCAAGGAAAGAATTCAATACCGGGCTGTGCGGGAGTTTCCCGAGGATGATTCATTTTTGCCGGTGTCCTTGTCATTGGATGGACAGAAAATTTATGCCTTGACCGACCAAGGTAGAACGCAGCGGGAACTGGTGCTTTTCGATATTGCTGGAATCGATCAGGGGGAAACCATATTCAGTAAAACTGGCGCAGATATCAATTCGGTCATTTTCGATGCCCAACGACAGCCAACTGGCGTTACGTACTACGATGGCGGAGTATTGAAAAACGAATATTTCGACGCCGTGTCGCAAAAAATTAATGCCCAGCTATCAGCCGCATTCCCGGATAGCAATATCATGGTGATAGACAAGGACAAGACTGGAGACATTTCGCTCATCTATGTCGACAGCAGTATCAACCCCGGCTCTGTTTTCCTGTTTGATCTCAAGTCCAAATCGGTGGAAAAAATCGACGATAACGCGCCCTGGCTTTCGAATGTCACGTTCGGCAGGAGCAAGACGATCAAGGTCAATACAAAAGATGGCTTCGTAATTGAGTCATACCTGACTATGCCGCTATCGCCGGACAAGGTTCCACCACTGGTTGTCATGCCGCACGGCGGCCCAATCGGGATCCGTGATGATCGACATTTTGATCACGACGTGCAATTTCTGGTATCGCTTGGTTATGCCGTGCTGCAGGTAAACTTTCGTGGTTCCGCTGGTTTCGGTAAAAATTTTCGCGAGGCCGGCAAGGGAAGCCTTGGAACGGCTATCGAGGATGATGTTGACGCCGTTTTGACTGAAGTGCTCAAAAGCGAGCCGGTCGATAAAAATAATATGTGCATCATGGGCCTGAGCTACGGTGGATATTCCGCACTGGTTTCCAGCATGCGCTGGCCAGGTAGATTCAAGTGTGCCATTTCCTTCTCGGGCCCGACCGACAGGATTTTGAGTTTCAGTGCCAGCGACAGCGTGCGTTCCGAACCGACACGTAAATGGATGGAACAATATTTCGGCAATCCAAAAACCGATCTTGCAAAGATGAAGAGCGAGCAGCCTTTGTATTCGTATAAAAAACTGACTACGCCTCTCTTGCTGATTCACGGAACGATGGACTACCGGGTGGATTACGAACATGTTGCCCGATTGCAGCGAATGCTGACCATGGCCGGTAACCCGCCCGCACTGTTAACCCTGAAAAGCGAAGGCCATGGCTTTACTAACCTATCAAGCAAAAAAGTGAGCTGGGGCGCAATCGCCGGTTTCCTCGAACAATATTTACCACGGCCATCGACTCCGAAAATCACTGCCGATAAGGCGCCGGAAATCACTCCCGCGAAAAAAGAACCGCAGACTCCTTAAACTCTGATTAATTAGCCTGAATTGAGCTGTCCGGAATTTGGCATTCGTCTCGTTAGTTAAATGGCAGGTCAAAGGAGCAGGTTATGCCGTCAAGCAAGGAAATAAAGGATTTCGAAAAAGGAATCGAAGAACATCCGGACCGACCCCGCGTAATTTGTTTCGGCGATTCCTGGTTTAATTATCCGGTTCAGCCGATTGACCTGAACAAGCAGCTGGAACGCTTGTATCGCAAGGCCTATTTTTACAATGAGTCGGTTGCTGGTCGCGAAAGCGCCGATCTGAAAAAACTGCGGCCGCGCTTGCAGTATTTACTGCAGCGTTATCAATTCGACGTGTTGTTGCTTTCAATGGGTGGCAATGATGTCGTGGGGAGTGAACTGCAGGAATTCGTCAAGCGATCCGACGAACCTCAGGATTTCGGTACTCGTCCATGGGGCCGATTGCCGGCACTGGTGAATCAATATATCCATCTGGCTTCCTTTGAAAGTGCATTGCGCTACATCGCTAGCGACTATCAGCAAATCATCGATCTTCGAAACAAAGAAAGGCCCGGTTGCGAAATCGTGATGCACAATTACGATTATCCGTGGCCAGACGGCAGATCTTATAAATTATTCGGAAGAAAACTGACCGGCCCTTGGATCAAGCCTTTCATGAATGCTGTCGGCGTTGCTGATTTTGCTTCGCAACGCATTATCTGCAGCTGGCTGATTGATCAATTTACCGAAGTGCAGCGTGAGTTAGCGAGCCGCAACCAGCGTATTCGCTGCGTTGATTCACGCGGATTGGTGATCAAGGCCGGCGAATGGGATAACGAAATCCATCCTAAACGTATCGGCTTTAAACGCATTGCAGAAGTCGCCTGGAAGCCGGTGCTAGACTCCTTGCTGTCATAAATAACCGGATTGAACATGGCTCGACAACTTATTATTTGTTGTGACGGCACCAACAATACCTTGACTGCGAATGACCATGACACCAATGTACTGAAAACATTCGCGCTGCTGGCGCAAAAGGAAAATACCGGGCAGATTTTGTATTACGACCCCGGCGTGGGTGCTCCCGATGCCTTGCCAAGCACGGGCATTGACGACTGGTTTCGCAATAAAATTGATCGCTTATGGGGACTGGCTTCGGGTCGCGGTGTTTACGAAAACATTAGTCAGGCTTATCTGTTCCTGATGAAACATTACCAACCCGGCGATCAAATTTTTCTGTTCGGTTTTTCACGCGGGGCATTTACCGTCCGCTGCGTTTCCGGCATGGTGCATTTATTCGGCATTATCGATCAGCACCATGAGGCAATGCTGCCGACATTGCTGCGCGTGTATTTTTCGGCCAAGGAAAAAACTCCATTTTTCAGGTTCATGAATAACCTGTCGATCAACATCAAAGCCTTATTCGGGATCGAGGCACCTCAGGAAATAAATAATCGCGAAGAAGTCGCGAAACAAATCCGGATTAATTTCGGCAGTGGCGACCGAAAGGAAGCTCCCGTTTATTTTATTGGTGTATGGGACACCGTTTCTTCGGTCGGGTTTCCGGGTTTTTCGGTCAGCATGAGCTCGAATCCGACCATACTTGGAAAGCGCATCCAGCACGTTCGCCATGCAATCGCACTCGATGAACACCGGGCGCAATTCAAGCCACGCGTTTACGAACAGAATGATTTCGGTGATTCATTGCAAACACAATCAATGCGACAACTTTGGTTTCGTGGCAACCATTGTGATATTGGCGGTGGTTATGCCGAAAATACCGAAACCGCCTTGTCTGATCAAACTTTACGCTGGATGCTAGAAGAAGCGACGCAATGCGGATTATTAATAAGCAGTTTGCCGCCTTTAAAAGCACGGGGAATTCGGATTCACGATGAGACCTATGCAATGCCATGGTGGGCTTTGCTAGGCTTATCACATAGACAAACCACTCAACTGAAGGCGATTGACCACGCCGACGAACCTTCTATTCCATTCAGGCCAATCGCCGCAAAAGAAGTGCAAACTCCGAAATTTCCAGACCGCTCGGTCTGGCAAGAGAGTCGGCAAAAAAGATCTTTATTGATGGCAGTGCTGGGCTGCGTATTTTTTACTGTGCTTTACGGTATATGTCTGAGTGACTTTGTTCCCAAGCTCGCTTCAAGCCTTCAGGAAAACCGGCAGCTGTTGAAAGATGTTTTGCACAATAGTCTTGCCATGAGCCAGTCGCAGTTGTTTGCGGCCGCGCGTCCGGACCAGCTGGTCAATTTTAAATACACCGCCCATCCTTATATCGCATTGCTGGTGATCGATACCGCCTTGATCGCTAGTTACGGTTTTTTACTGGCGCGCTTCATGTCCTGGGCTTTCGCGCACAGGATTGGTTTCACAAGTATTGGCTTGAATGATCGCTTTGCCAATATGGCGGGCCGCCTATTACCCTTGCTGATTTCTGCCGATCTGCTGGAAAACATGACCACAATACTTGCTATGAATTTCGATAATATTTTGTTTGGCCTTGCCTTGAGTTTGCTATCGGCGGCAAAGTTTTCCTTGTTAGCTGCTACCGTCATGGCTGGCCTTAGCCTGCGCTATTTAAAATCTTAGTTTGCCTGTTTTTTGCCGGTAAATATTTTTTTGGCCAATTGCACCGCAGATAAAACTACGATGCCGGCAAGCACACCGACCGTGGCATCACCAAGCCATACCGTCAAGGTGGCCAGGGGCTCGGCCTTGGGTGCCACCCCCTCAATAAAATGATGCAGCGCCGGAACGTTATGCGTCAAAATGCCGCCGCCGACCAAGAACATCGCAATCGTGCCGATCACCGATAAGGATTTCATCAGATGCGGTGCAAACCATAAAATCAGTTTGCCCGCCGCCTTTTTGAATCGTGCCCAGCGATGGCTCCCGGTTTGCTCGATCAAATACACGCCGCCATCGTCCAGCTTCACGATGCCTGCCACCAGTCCGTAAACACCAATGGTCATGATGACCGAGATCAGACTCAACACCGCGACCTGATGGCCAAAGGCCGCTTCTTTCACGGTGCCTAGCGTAATAACAATAATTTCGGCTGACAAAATGAAATCGGTGCGGATCGCACCCTTGATTTTGTCCTTTTCGAATGCGACCAGATCGACATCGTTGACCAGCGCTTTCAGCATGTCTTTATGATGCTGCTTGTCTTCAGCATCGGTATGTAAAAGATTGTGCGCAATTTTTTCAACGCCTTCAAAGCAGAGAAATGCCCCGCCGATCATCATCAAGGGAACCACTGCACTTTCAAGATAGAAATTCATTGCCAAAGCGACCGGCACCAGGATCATTTTGTTGAACGCCGAACCCTTCGCTACCGCCCAGACTACTGGCAATTCACGATCAGCCGCAACACCGGCAACTTGCTGCGCGTTGAGTGCCAGGTCATCGCCGAGCACGCCGACGGTCTTCTGGGTGGCGACCTTGGTCATTACCGATACATCGTCGAGTAATGTGGCGATGTCATCGATGAGTGCGAGCAAGCTTGATCCGGCCATAATGTTTTCTTATCTATATATTATTTTTATTTTCGCATATAAACGTGATCGTATCCGTGGG
>JBDTTC010000421.1:0-4008 GCA_039930825.1 Arenimonas sp. | reverse complement strand
GCACTGAGAAAAACGATGCCGCTTATCAATGCCGCAGCGCGCAGCGGTTCATCGAAACTCCAGCGCAGGGCAATCACGCCCATGAACATAAAGCCCAGCACATTGGTCGCAAGCAATTGCCGCAGGAAGCGTTGGGTTTTGCCACCGTGTGCCGTGCCGGCAATATTTTCAGCATTGGCTGAGTAGTCACGCGTGCTCATATCGCTGATCAGGATTCCCCAATAAACAACCGCTGCAATCAATAAGCCGGGCAACTGGCTGCTTTGGGTGAGGGCAGCGGCAATCGTGAAAAAGCCGAACAATACAATGGCCAGCGGCGAAGTAACAAAGGTCAATGCGATGTCGGCAAGGACTCGCCCGGCAACGCCTGGCAGCCTGCCAGCCAAGCGAAAAAATGGATGCACGATACGCGATAAAGGACGCAACCAGCCATTCAAGATGGCGATTGGTGATCGACGCGAACGCGCCGCACTGATTTTTACGCGATCAGGCGAATAACGATGGAAGCGCCAGATGGCAGGCAACATCGGCAGCATTGCCAGCGCGGCTGCCCCGATACGGGCGAGGATAATTTGCATCGGCCAGACAATATGCGGCAGTGTAATGGGACTCAGCGCTTTATTGTATTCGCTGACGCCGATCGACAGGTTTGAACTATGCACGAGTTGTTGCATCGTCATGATGCCGGCGGCCAGTCCGGAGAAATCGAACAGCATCAGGGGCGAAAAACCCAAGCTGCCTTTGTCATCGAACGTGGCCATCAGCGCGATCTGGAACATCCAGACAAAAAAGAAAAGTACATCGCCGGCTTTCCCCATCAGCAGGGAAAAACTGTCGAACAAAATGCCCATGCTGACTCCGAAGAAAATCATCGGCAGCAACAGCAAAGCGTAAATTTGCAGATAGACGGTGATTTCAATCGGGCCATCGCCTCGAATGAGATGCAATACCAGCGTGGTGCCGAGCAATGCAGCAATCAGGGACAACATGTAAACCACGCCGCCAATCCAGCGCGCAGCCAGGAATAAACCATTACTGATCTGGCTGGCCGCAATAATATTACCGGCGCCGCTGCGCATATCTTCACTGGCACGGCCACGGGTCAGGTAAAAACTGCCAAGGCCAAACAGGATGGCAGCAAGCGATGCGGTGCCAAATGCCAGCGCGCTGCTGGTGTTCAGAACGCGGGCGTCATTCAGCGAAATCAAGGTCATGCCGCTATCGGGTGCTGGGACCATTAACCAGCTCAGTACGACTACACTGAACAAAGTAACCAAGGTACTTAAACGGCGCAGACGCAGTCTGACTTCATTGCCTGCCAGAACTTTGATGATATGAAGTTTCATGCGCTTAACTTCAGCGGGGTTTTATCGACATTGGCATGCGCGCCTTCCTGTACGGCATAACGCAGAGTCATCAGCGCTTCTTCCAGATTGGGCTCTACCGCTTGTGCACCAGGATAAGGTGAGTGCGGATGTGCAATACGCAAGTTGACGAAATCGCCCTGGCGCTGCGAATGCAATACATGCACTTGCGTGCGAATGTTTTCGAATTGTTCTGCTGTCAAACGCAGCGACCAAATTTGCCCGCTGGCTTTGTCCAGAATTTCATCCGGAGTCTCGAATGCAATCAATTTTCCGTTACGCATAATGGCGAGTTGGCTGGCAATACTTTCAACATCGGAAACAATATGGGTGGACATGATCACCAGTTTCTTGAAACCCAGTTCCGATAACAGATTGCGGAAGCGCAGTCGTTCTTCCGGATCGAGACCGGCGGTCGGTTCATCGACGATCAAAATATCCGGGTCGTTCAACAAGGCCTGGGCAATGCCGAGACGTTGGCGCATACCGCCGGAAAAAGTGGAGGCGGCACGATGGGTGTGGTCATGCAGATTCACCAATTCAAGCAAGTGCTTGATGCGGGAGGGATTGTTCACTCCTTTGAGCGCGGCGAAATATTGCATGAACTCCAAAGCACTCAGGTTTGGATAAACGCCGAAGTCTTGCGGAAGGAAACCGAGACGGGCACGGATCGCATTCGGATTTTTCGCGATGTCCTGACCCTGAAATAAAATCTGGCCACTGGTCGGACGGGTGAGGGTGGCAATCATTTGCATCAGCGTAGTCTTGCCGGCACCGTTATGGCCGATAAGACCAAGCACGCCGCTGGTCAGGCTCAGCGATACATCATTGACAGCAGTCAGGTCACGACCGAATTTTTTTACGACATTGCGAATTTCCAGCATGGTACGTCCCCTTGAAAACACGTGGCCATGACATGGCCGATGAGCCCAGTTTAGGGATGGCGTTCAGGCTTTACGCGGCCATGAAGTCAGGGTGACTAAAGTCCTGTTGACAGGTTGCATGTTTTTGAAAATATTTTTTTGAAGCCGGTGTAGTGCGTTGACACTGTCCGGCCATGACTTAAGGCATACTGGATTTAAGCTGGAAAATTAGGATGGGAGGACGAATGAAACCATTTGGTACTAATGTGGGATCGGTATTGGCCCAAACCGATTTCATGAATATTGCGACCAAGGCATTTGATGCCGGCGAGACCATACCCCAAATGCTGATTTCCGCCTGCGAGCGTTATGGTGACAGGCCAGCTTTTAGCAATCTTGATCACACACTGAGTTTCAATGATATTAATCGGCTCAGTACCGAGCTTGCATCGTATCTTCGCAATGGATTGGGTTTGCAGACGGGTTCGAGAGTGGCGATCATGTTGCCGAATGTCTTGCAGTACCCGGTTGCCTTGCTCGGTGTGCTGCGGGCCGATCTGGTCGCGGTACTGGTAAACCCGTTGTACACCGCGCGCGAATTGAAACATCAATTGAAAGATTCGGGATCGTCGGTTTTAATCGTGCTCGATAATTTCGGATCAGTGGCAGCGGAATCGATCGAGGGCACTTCGGTCAAGCATGTGATCACGACACGAGTCGGCGATATGTTGCCGTTCCCAAAATCGAAGATCATTGATTTCACATTGAAGTACGTCAAAAAAATGATTCCGGCCTTTGTTATTCCGGGGGCTATACGTTGGCCGAAAGCAATTGCCGAAGGTGCGCGCTTGCCGCGAACTTTATCGAAAGCCAAAGCAAACGATACCGCACAATTACAATACACCGGCGGTACGACGGGCTTATCGAAAGGCGCGGTGTTGGCGCATAGAGCATTGATCGCCAATGTGGCATCGGGTGAACAATGTTTCGGACAGCTGCTGAATCCGGAAAAAGACATAGTCATCATCTCCCTGCCGATTTACCACATCGCGGCTTACACCAATATGTTGTTTACGATGGCGCTGGGTTTTCATGCAGAGTTAGTAAGCAATGCACGCGATATTCCAAATCTGATTGCGACTTTCGCTAAGGTAAGACCGGCTTTATTCTCGGGCGTGAATACCTTGTTCGATGCCTTATTAAATTCGCCCGATTTTGCGAAACTGGATTTCTCGAATCTCAAACTTTGCCTGCAAGGCGGCACTGCATTGCGTCGTGCAACCGCTGAACGCTGGAAAGAAGTGACTGGCATGGATGTGATTGAAGGTTATGGGCTTTCCGAAACCTGTGCGGCGATTACCTACAACCGTTGGGACGGACCGAACCCTGTCGGCTCGATTGGCATGGCTTTGCCGGAAGTTGAAATTAGTTTGCGTGATGAAAACGGCAAGGTCGTTCCGATGGGGGAGCCCGGCGAATTGTGCGCGCGCGGCCCGCAAATGACGACGGGTTACTGGCAACAAACGGCCGAATCGAGTGATGCGTTTTTCGAGGATAATTGGTTCCGCACCGGCGATATCGCCAAAGTGGACGAGCAGGGATATTACTTTTTACTCGATCGCCGCAAAGACATGATTCTGGTATCGGGCTTCAATGTATTCCCCAATGAAATCGAAGACGTCGTTGCGATGCACCCCGGTGTTCTGGAAGCGGCCGTGGTCGGTATTCCCGATGAAAAATGTGGAGAAGCAGTTAAGTTATTCGTAGTAAAAAAGGATAAA
>JBDTTC010000420.1:0-8522 GCA_039930825.1 Arenimonas sp. | reverse complement strand
CCAGTATCGGGTTGCCTCTTACCGGATAGCCGGAGAATGTCATTGTATGGGAGTGGTCTGCAGTGACAATAATCAAGGTGTCTTTATCCGATGTCATTTCCATCGCGGTACGAACGGCGTTCGAAAAAGAAACCGTTTCGGTCAACGCGCGGAAAGCATTGCCTGAGTGGTTCGCATGGTCGATACGGCCGCCTTCGACCATCAGGAAAAAACCATTGGGATTGTTCTGCAATATCGTAATTGCACTTCGCGTCATTTCGGATAGGCTGGGTTCGCCTGCACGGTCTTTCGGGCGATCAGCTTCGTAATTCATGTGGCTAGGTTCAAACAATCCAAGCAAGTGTTTTGTTTTTTTGAGATCCACTGCGTCCAATTGCGCCTTGTTCCAGACGTATTGGCTGCCGGGTGATTTTTTTTGCCATTCATCGATCAAATTTCTATTATCCAGACGGACACCAAAGAACTCTTGGTATTCGGGATCATCGGCACCGCCCGGAAGAAAATGCTGACGCCCACCCCCCATTGCCACTTCTATGCCGTCGCCAATATTAAAGTCCACAAACTGCCGGGCAATATCATGACAGCCCGATGCCTTGGCCTCTTCCGGTAGATCACCATCATTTTCCCAATTACGTTCCGGAACGTGTGCATAGGTCGCGGCCGGGGTGGCATGCGTGATGGCTGTTGTGGTCACAATCCCGGTAGAAAGCCCGGCGGTTTCCGCCAGCTCTAGCAATGTCGTCAAGTGTGCGTTGATGCTGCTTCCGCAATTTCCGCGATTGGCCGTCTGATCAATACTCAGGAAGCCTATTTTGGTTTTCACGCCAGTCATCATCGCGCTCATGGTGCCGGCTGAATCGGGCGTTTGGCTGTCAGTGTTATAGGTCTTTGAAAAGCCGCTATAGGGCATGGTTTCGAAACTCAACAGGTTTTCTTCGCCGCTGCTACCTTTCTGTTGACCCTCATAAATTCGTGAGGCCGCCACTGTGGTTAGGCTCATGCCATCGCCGACAAACAGGATGATATTTTTTGCCTTGGCTTTTGCCGAACTATGTCCAATAGCGGTGTTTACACCTTGCAAAAACCATTGATTCGGGCTTTCAGTGGGAACTTGATAGGCTTTATGAGGTCTGCTCTTAACGTTGTCATCGGCCTCCGCCGAGGATTGGCTCAATACCCCTGCAATACAGACGCTGAGGGCGGCCGTTGTCATCATCAATCGCATAGTGCTCTCCTAATGTCGCCATTATCGCTTATTCAGTCAGCCATCTGGCGACATTTTAGCCACACCCTGCCGGTTTGCCGCAGATGCGGCTATCCTTAGCAGATGCTCTATTTAGCCTCGCAATCTCCCCGCCGCCGTGAACTGCTTGATCAGATCGGCATTACTTTCGGCTTACTTGATGTCAACGTGCCCGAGCAGCGTTTGCCCGGTGAACCACCGGAGGATTATGTCAGCCGGGTTGCCCGTGAAAAAGCAGGGGCCGGTCTGTTGCAGGTAATGTCCAATGGCAGCGCCGTCGTGTTGGGCGCAGATACCGAAGTTGTTCTGGATGATGTGGTGTACGGCAAGCCAGTCGATGCCCATGATGCTGCACGAATGTTGCGCGAATTGTCGGGGAAAACACATCGCGTAATTTCCGCCGTTTGGTTGATGAATGCTGGCAATGAACAATACGTCATCAGCGAATCGCTAGTGCGTTTCAAGGCATTGGACGACCTAGAAATTTTACGCTACCTCACGTCGGAAGAATGGTTTGGCAAGGCGGGCGCTTATGCCATACAAGGTCGGGCCGCCAGTTTTATCGCACATTTGGATGGCAGCCATTCCTGTGTGATGGGCCTGCCGTTATTTGAAACTTCGCAATTACTTAAAAAATTCGGAATAAATGTATGAGCGAAGAAATACTGATTAACGTCACACCGCGGGAAACCCGTGTTGCCGTGGTCGAGAATGGAATGCTGCAAGAGTTGCATATTGAACGCACATCAAAACGTGGCGTTGTCGGTAATGTCTATAAGGGCCGTGTGCAACGTGTGATGCCGGGTATGCAAGCGGCATTTGTTGATATCGGTCTGGAACGCGCGGCGTTTTTGCATGCATCCGACATTATGCGTTTGCCGCAGGTATCGCCGGAAGAAAGCGAAGAACCCGCAGCACCGGCGACTCCGGTGCCACCGCCTTTAATTACCTCACTGGTGCACGAAGGACAGGACATCATCGTGCAGGTTCTGAAAGATCCAATTGGTAGCAAAGGCGCGCGACTGACTACGCAAATCAGCATCCCCTCGCGTTTTCTTGTATTGCTGCCGTATTCGAAAGTCATCGGTGTCTCCGCGCGAATTGAAGACGAAGAGGAACGCATCCGATTGAAAACGCTGATGGGTGAATTGGTCAATGGTTCCGGTCTCGGTTACATCGTGCGCACCAATGCCGATAGTCAGGCTTCCGAATCTTTGGCTGAAGACGTGGACTATTTGCGCCGGGCCTGGAAAATCATCCAGGACTCCAGCACTGGTAGCATCGTCGGCCAGCGCATATACGAAGATTTATCGTTACCCTTGCGCGCAGTACGCGATTTGATGCGCAAGGATGTTGACAAGGTGCGTGTGGATTCGCGGGAAACCTACGAGCGTCTGGTCAAGTTCGTTCAGCAATTCATGCCCGATTGGGTCGAACGGGTGGAACATTACGCTGGTGAAAGGCCGATATTCGATTTGTATGGAGTGGAAGATGAAATTCAGCGCGCCATGCAAAAAGAAGTACCACTCAAATCCGGCGGTTATCTGGTGATTGACCAGACCGAAGCCATGACCACGGTTGACGTGAATACCGGTTCATTTCTCGGCCAGCGCAATCTGGAGGAGACTGTGTATAGAACCAATCTTGAAGCGGCGCAATCGGTTGCTCGTCAGCTACGGTTGCGGAATCTTGGCGGCATCATCATTATCGATTTCATCGACATGACCGATGACGAACACAAGCGCCAGGTACTTCGCACGCTTGAAAAAGGTCTGATGCGGGATCATGCAAAAACCACCGTGTATGATTTCTCGCCATTGGGTTTGGTTGAAATGACGCGCAAGCGCACCACCGAAAGTCTGGAGCGTCAATTATGCGAGCCCTGCCATGAATGCGGCGGGCGCGGCAGTTTGAAAACCGCTGAGACTATTATTTATGAAATTTTCCGCGAGATTACGCGTGCCGTTCGCCAATTCGAAGCATCGCAATTACTCGTCATTGCCTCGCCAGTTGTCGTGACAAAAATCACCGATGAAGAGTCGGCTGCCGTTGCTGAACTGGAAGAATTTCTTGGCAAGAGCATTCGCTTCCAGTCCGATGATCAATATTCGCAGGAACAATTCGACGTGGTGCTGCTGTAAATCATGGTAACTGCAATGAAACGCCGGTTTCGCCATGCCCGCCGTATTGTCGGCTACAGTTTTCTGGTGTTGCTGATTGCACTCGCCGTGTTGGTTGGCTTGTTGAATCAGGCACTGCCTTGGGTGGAAAAACATCCCGAGCAAATCAAAGTATGGTTGACGCAGCGAATCGGTGAACCGGTCAGTTTTTCCAAGGCAACGGGACAATGGACGAGACGCGGCCCCGTTTTCACGCTGGAAGATTTGCATGTCGGCGAAGGCGACCAAACGTTAAAGGTCGGTCATGCCAATTTATTGATTGCAATCTATTCCGGTTTATTACCGGGCGAACCGTTGACGGAATTGAAGATCAATCAATTGTCGCTGCAACTCGTCCAAGCCGACGATTTGCGCTGGGCATTGAAAGGATTGCCGGGACAAACTGATCCGAATATCGATCCACTTGAAAAACTGGAAGGTTTTGGCGAACTGCAAATCGAGAAGGCCGCGCTGGGAATTCGTGCGCCGCGTTATCAGTTGAATGTCGATATTCCGCGCGTTGATTTGCGTTTGCGTGTATCGAACAAACGCATCAATGTCGGTGTTTCCGCCTGGGCTGCGACCGGCAGTACGCCATTAAGCGCGGTACTGGATTTATCGCGTAGCCAATATGATGGCACCATCTGGGTCGGCGGGAACAATCTAAGCATGAAAGATTGGTCGCCCTTGCTGAAGGCGACCGGAATCACCCTGAGGAGCGGTGAAGGTGAAGCAAATGCCTGGGCCAATTTGACAAACCAGCGCATCACCAGTCTACAGACGCAGGCCGATTTGAAAAATATTCAAATCGTTTCTAGCAAGCTGTTGACGCTAGACAAGGCAAATGCGATTTCGCCCGATGCAAAATTCGATCGTCTTGAAGTTAGTGCAAAGTGGATAGAACAAAATGGCGGCTGGCAATTTACTGCGCCGATCCTGCGTTTTCATCGCGACAATAAAATCGCATCACTCGATGGATTGCTGATCGGCGGCGGAAAAAATATTGTCCTGCGTGCTCCTCAAATTGATTTACAGCCCGCATTCACGCTTCTGTCCTTGACCGACCAATTGCCAGCAGGATTGCGTCAGTGGCTGGTGCAGGCTTCGCCAACGGCACGTCTGAGTGATGTTGATCTTCAGGGTTCACGCGAAGGCCCGTGGAAAGGTTCCGTTGTTATTCACGATCTTGATATTGAACCGGCCGGTAATCGCCCTGGCTTGCACGGCTTGAGTGGCCGATTGCAAATGGACGGTCAGGGCGGCGTGTTCGAGATAGAAAGTAAACCGATCAAATTTTTATGGCCGGTCGGTTTTCGGCAAAATCTGGATTTGACGCTGACCGGCAGCCTGGCTTTTTGGCGCGATGGCGAAACCTGGACGGTCGGTACCAGTGCGTTGCAAATCAGCGGTCCAGACATTGGCATGAAAACCCGTTTCCAAATGGGTTTCCAGGGCGATGGCACAGCGCCGACGTTGGATCTTGCAGCGGATTTGCAACCGGTCAATTTCATCCAGGCAAAGAAATTCTGGATCATGCACAAGATGCCGCCTTCAACGATCAAGTGGCTGGATGATGCATTGATAAAGGGCGAAGTTGTCGATGGTCGAATCGTGGTGAATGGTGATTTGAACGACTGGCCATTTAGAAACAAGGAAGGTGTTTTTGATGCACGGGCTCGCATACGCAATGCGCAAATAAAATTCCATCCGGAATGGCCGGTCGCAGAGCCTCTGGATATCGATGTTGCTTTCAATGGCCCGGGTTTTAGCCTGATCGGTACTGGCGTGCTGATGAATAATAAGATCGTCAAGGTAACCGGCGGCATAGAAAATTTCACCTCGCCGATATTGAATCTCGATATTCTGGCAAACGGCAAGGCCGAGAATTTACGTAGTTTGGTGCTGGCCAGCCCCCTTCAAAAAAAATACGGTGAACATATAAAGGCGGGCACAGTCAGTGGCCTGGACGAAGTTGCCTTGAACCTGCAGATTCCATTGAAAAAAGAATCGGGTGAAACAAAAATTGCAGGCACGCTTGATTTAAAAAATGCGGTTCTAACAGATTCGCGCTGGAATATTGCCTTTAGCCAGGTTGCAGGCCGCACCCGTTTCGACCAAACCGGTTTTGCCACTGAAAATCTGAAAGTTATGTTTGACAAGCGGCCCGCAATATTCAATTTATCGGTCGGCAGTTTTACCAAGGATGCAAAGTTGGCTGCAGTGGCAGCGCTGGACGGTAATCTTGCGAGCCAGAGCTTGCTCAGTCGTTACGAAAATGTAGCCTGGTTGAAACCTTATCTCGATGGCAGCAGTAACTGGTCGGTGCGTGTCAATATTCCAAATGCAGAAAATGGAAAGACGCTGCCATCACAATTAAATTTGAGTTCTGACTTGATCGGTACACAGCTGGATTTGCCCGCTCCCTTGAATAAAACGGCTTCCGAATCAATACCTTTGCAAATCAATAGTGCGATTCCACTGGATCAGGGGTTCATCGTATTGCGCTATGGCAATGTATTGAATATGCGGGCAGCACAAAAAACCAATCAGCCAATGAATGGTTTGTTGCAGTTTGGCGGCGATGCAGGCTTGAATCTACCCGTGAGAGGATTGGTAGCAAGAGGTCATGTAAATCAACTGGATGCTGCGGGCTGGATGGCTTTCGCCAGTGGTGGCGAAGGTGCGTCCGGATTGAACGAAGTCAATTTGCTTGCCGACAAACTCGTTTTTCTGGACCAGCCTTTCGCCAATAGTAAGTTGTTGCTGAATAAAATCTCTACGGGTACGCGTCTGCAAATTGACGGAACCGGCATAGCGGGCACGATTGATATTGCGACCGATACAAAAAATGGAGTGCTGGGTCATTTTGGAAAACTGTACATGCAAGGTGCGGTTTCTCCGCCGGCGACTGTTGCCTCCGCCGCTATTCCCAAAGCCGTGGTTGAAACCGATCCGGCAAAAATACCATCGCTTAAATTCAGTATTGATGATTTGCGTGTCGGTGTATCGCAGCTTGGCAAGACTGATATGCAGACAACGCAAATAAGCAACGGCATGCGGATTGACCGTTTCGTGACTAATTCGAAAAACTTTAGTATCAATGCCGCCGGCGACTGGACTAAACAGGGAACTGGAACACGTTCGAATTTGAAACTGGATTTTACGACTGATAGCCTGGGTAAAATGATGGATGCGATGGGTTTTGTCGGCATGATTCAAAATGGTAAAACCAAAGCATCGCTCGATGCTTCATGGCCAGGTTCGCCCGGTGCAATAAGTCTGGCCAACATCAATGGCAACCTGAATTTAGAAGTTGGCGAGGGCCGCTTACTTGATGTTGAGCCTGGAGGGTCGGGACGTATTCTGGGTTTGATCAGCTTGGCTGAAATTCCGAGGCGCCTGACGCTCGATTTCAGCGATTTTTTTTCTAAAGGTTTTTCGTTTAATACCATGCAGGGAGACATCGTTTTTTCCGATGGTCTTGCCAATACCAAAAATTTGCATATCAACGGCCCCGCTGCCGAAATAAAAATCAGTGGTACAGCCGATCTACGCAAGCAGGAATACGATCAAAGAATTGAAGTGCTGCCGAAGGCTGGTGGTTTGCTGCCTGCGCTCGGCATGCTTACCGGCGGGCCTGCTGGTGCTGCCGTAGGTGTTGCTGCACAGGCGATGCTACAAAAACCATTAAAGCAAACTGCACGCACGGTCTATCACGTGACTGGTCCGTGGAAAAAGCCCAAGGTCGATGTAGTAGAAAAAGGGCCTGCAAAACCCACGAATTCCGACAAGTCGAAAGCTGTCGGCAATAATTAACAATGAGATAAATCCAATGAGTAATTCCCTGAGTATCGTTCAATCACGTTTACTGACGCCGACCAATATGGCCTTGTCTGATCTGGATGCAGCATTTTCCGCATTGATGGGGCCCGGGGTCGATTTCGGCGATCTGTATTTCCAGCATAGCCGTCGCGAAAACTGGACCGTCGAAGATGGCATCGTGAAAGACGGCGCACACTCGATCGAGCAGGGAGTCGGTGTTCGCGCGATCAGTGGCGAAAAAACCGGTTTCGCTTATTCGGATGATATTCGCAGCGAAGCATTAATTCAGTCCGCGAGTGCCGCGCGCGCCATCAGTCGCGAAGGTTCGCAATCGAATGCCGGTCAACGCATCGTGGTGCCGGGGCGAGAGTTGTATGCCCCGATAGATCCGATTGAAATGATGAAGCCGGAACACAAAATCAATATTCTTCGCGAGATAGATGTTTTTATTCGCGCGCAGGACTCACGCGTAAAACAAGTTATTGTAAGTCTGGCCGGAGCAGTAGATACGGTTTTGATCGCACGTAGCGACGGCATTCTGGCATCGGACATCCGTCCCTTGGTTCGCTTCAACGTACAAGTAATCGTAGAAGAAAACGGACGTCGTGAATCTGGTTATGCGGGCGGTGGCGGGCGTTTTGACTACGAAGAACTTTTTTCGAATTCGCGGCCACAGGAAATCGCGAAAGAAGCGCTGCGTCAGGCCTTGGTCAATCTCGATGCGATTGATGCCCCCGCAGGCACCATGACGGTTGTACTCGGTCCTGGTTGGCCCGGCGTGTTGTTACATGAAGCGGTTGGCCATGGCCTCGAAGGCGATTTCAATCGCAAAGGTACTTCAGTCTATGCCGGCAGAATCGGTGAGCGAGTTGCCGCGCCTGGCGTTACGATTGTTGACGATGGTACTTTGTCTGGCCGCCGAGGTTCATTGAATATTGATGACGAAGGAACTCCGACGCAGTGCACAACACTGATTGAAGACGGCATTCTGCGCGGCTACATGCAGGACAGTTTGAACGCACGACTGATGGGCGTTGCACCGACAGGCAATGGTCGTCGCGAAAGTTTTGCCAATATCACCATGCCGCGCATGACCAACACCTATATGTTGGCTGGCAACTATCCAGCGGAAGAAATCATTGCCTCGGTCAAGAAAGGTTTGTACGCACCGAATTTCGGTGGCGGTCAAGTTGACATTACCTCGGGCAAGTTCGTGTTCTCGGCCAGCGAAGCGTATTTGATTGAAGACGGAAAAATTACACGCCCGGTAAAAGGCGCGACGTTGATCGGCAATGGCC
>JBDTTC010000419.1:0-3724 GCA_039930825.1 Arenimonas sp. | reverse complement strand
ATTTTCTTGTCAGGGGATGTGGAAACTGTGGGTGTCCACATCCTTGGGTGTCCACATCCTTGGGTGTCCTTGTTTGACACTTGTTCACGTGTTGACACTTGTTGACATCTTTGTTCACAGACCAAGCTGCATAATATTGGCTCGAAAGCTAACATTTATCTCAATGTCTGTTAATTCCACATCCCCCGAACAACTGCTTCAGTTGCTGCCTGAAGTAGTCGTGCAAACAGATGCGCAGTGGGTGATCACCTACTTAAATCCTGCTTGGCAGAAACTCACGGGCCATCCGTTGAGCGAAACGCTTGGCCATTCTTTACTCGACTTTGTACATCCGGATGACAAAGGTACGTTGAGATCAGGTATGCCGGTGTTTCGTTTTCGCTTCGTCAACTCGGACTATCGCTGGGTACGCTTGCAGCTACAGTCGGAATCTGATGGATTAGATCGAGTGATCAGTCGTCAGGGCATGCTGATTGAAATCACCGAGGTTACCGAACAAGTATTAGTCGAAATTCGTCAGCGATTTTTGCGCTTACTTGAAACTATTGACGGCGTTGTCTGGGAAGCAGAACGCGGCGTGGGCAATACATTTTTAAGCCCGCAAGTTGAGCGCCTTTTTGGATATACGGTAGAAGAATGGCGGGCTGATCCCAATTTTTGGCGCGCGCGTTTGCATCCCGATGATATTCCGGAGGCAATAGCCATCGACGAAGCCGCGTACAACGCGACGCACAGTTATGCTTATGAGATGAGTTACCGATTGTTTGCCAAATCCGGCAAGGTGGTTTGGGTACGCGATTTGTGTCGTGTGATTGTCGAGCAGAAACGGCCCAACCGTATGATTGGCTTGATGATTGATGTTAGCCAACAAAAACATACCGAGCTAGAGTTAGTGCAATCGGATAACCGTTATGCGCTCGCTGCTCGCGGGTCCAATGACGGTATTTGGGATTGGAATTTGCAAACGGATGTTTTTCATGCGTCCAAGCGCTTCCAGGAGATTGTTGGATTGGCCGACATCGAGAATGTGCATAGTAACGGCTGGCATTTTCTTGAGCAGCTTATTGATACTGATGATCGTGAGCGTGTAAAGACTGCCTATGGCAAACACTTGGCAGGCAACACTGCAAACTTCTCAGTGGATTTTCGCGCTCTTCACGCTTCAGGACGATTGGTGTGGGTCAACTGGCGTGGAGTCGCCCATTTCGAAGATGGCAAAGCGGTACGTATGGCGGGATCACTGAGCGATTTGGCAGAACGTGGTAGCTCATATGATGTTTTAACCAACTTGCCCGGCCGACCATTATTTCGCGATCGCCTCGAGCACGCCATAGCGTTGCAAAAAGATGCTGCATCGAAAAACGACTCCTCACTCGCACAAAGCGAGACAACGATGTTTGCAGTGCTGCTCTTAGATCTCAATCAATTTAAGGAAGTAAATGACACCCATGGGCACCATGCAGGTGATGAGCTTCTGCAACTGGTTGCACGCAGACTCGAATCTTGCGTGCGCCCTGCTGATCTTGTCGCTCGCATGAGTGGCGATGAATTTAATGTGTTGCTTGAATCTGTTGATCTCGCCACTGCAATCGGTAGAGCAAAAGAAATTGCTTCTACTCTCGCTGTGCCGTACAAGCTCAGCGAGCACACCGTTACCATCACCGCCAGCATTGGTGTCGTTGGTAGCCAAGCCACATTCGTGACAACCGATGACTACCTGCGCGCTGCAGATGCCGCTATGTATGAAGCCAAGAGCAATGGCCTGGGTGTGTATGTTTTTGCTAGTTGAAACTCGAAACTACTAAACTCTAATATTGGACAACAACGATTTTAGACGGTTGATCGGATTCATACCAAAAAAGGGCAGAGTGGATTAATCATTCAATCCAAACTTGATAAATGCATTATGTGTATCTGCTAATCATGCATCTGTAATTTCCAGCAACTATCCCAGCCTGTTAATGGCCTGCGACAACAAGCTGACCGGCATGACGATAGAGCTCATATTCAGATCGGTTCAGTGCAAAGCCTTCCAATGCAAAAATTGCCGCGGTGCGTTCTGTATCACTCGTTTGTGCATCGGTAGCAATCACCAGCAGCATGTTTTTCAAGCGATCAGAATGCACGCGCTCGGACTTAACGCCGCCGATGGCTGCCTGTCTTACCCGTGTGTCCGGGTCCATCATGGCTTGCTGTAGTGTGTTCTCCAGATCACTACCTTTGTCCCATTGAGTAGATTGCATGATGCTCGCTGCACGCACCTCAGGATCGGGATGTGTACGCAGGCGTGCTAGTTGCTCGACCAGAGGCGCTGCGTCTTCCGTTGCGACCATGGTGGGTGCCAACATATCCACGAGATCCTTGAGCATTGCCGGATCCTGCTCCTGGTTGATCTGATCGACGAGTAGGCCTCTTACCTTTGCATCGTCAAGTGAGAATGCTTTGAGCAATTCCAGTCCTTCCCGTCGCGTAACGGGATCGCTACTCGCGGCTTGTTCAAGGGCAAATTGTTTAACCTCTTCGTTTGGCATGGACTGCAGAATTGCCAACAGTGCACCGCGTTTGTCGAGTTCCGTTTCGAAGGTATATTGACGCATCACCTCTCGCAAATAGGCGAAATTTTCATGGCCACGCTGACTCTTCTTGTCGGGACTTTTGATGTTGTTAACGGCGTTGGACGCTGCCAATGCCCCGTCTCGATTATCAAGGACTGGAGTCAACGGACCTTCTACAGATGCACTCGCATTGCCACGGGTAACCCATATTGCGGCGATGGCCATGATTGCGATAGCGGCGAGTAGCGCGACTCGTGATAGGCGCATGTTCATAGTGCCATTGTCCGACAGTTATAACTCATGAGTTAGCGGCATCAAATGGATGTTGCTTAGAGACCATTCGGTGTGGAAGTACGCCGGGCCTGCTGGCCCGGCGCATATTATCGTCGTGCTTATATCAACAATCTGGCGCGACACGACCGTCAGAGCCAGTGTACGTATAAGCATCTGGAATATACCGTCCGGTACCGATTCTGTTCCAGAGTTTGCTTGTGCCATAGGTGCCGGTAATCGTCTCTCCGTTCTTCTGGCAGTAGATGGTGACGCTGCTGCCATTCGCTAGCGAGCCTACGATGGCCGAATCGGTAGTAGCATTCGCACGAACATTCAGGTTGATTCCGCTTGTGCGTACGGTGCCGCTGGCTGTCCCAGGATTGCCGCTGCAATTTTTGCTCGTGTAGTTTTGCTTGGCATAGTAGGGGATGGCATTACCATTCCAGACGATCTTGCGCACGGAACCACTGTAGCGCTGTTCGTGATGGAGGTGGGGGCCGATAGTGGCTGTCGCGCTGCTGTCGCCGACCGCACCGATCTTCTGTCCACTGCTTACGTGGGCTCCGCGTGCGACTGAGCGGGCGCTCAAGTGTGCATACAAGGTTTCCCAGCCGCCGCCATGGTCAATGATGATGTAATTACCGTAGCCGCCACCATATCGCCGTAATCATCGGGCCGATTCAGATCAACGGCGTATAGCGGATTATGTCCGCTCCAGGTTGAGCCGGTCCAGGTCTGGTTGCATGGAAACGGCATTTGAAAGTTGGGCGCCGCCTGCACTGAAATGGCGGTTGTTGCGAGTAAAGCTAATACAGAACCACAAAATATTTTGCGGATACGATTCTTCATACGTTTGTCCCCGTTGTGTTGATGGTCCGCAAATGCAGACCGACTAT
>JBDTTC010000418.1:0-3623 GCA_039930825.1 Arenimonas sp. | reverse complement strand
ATCAATGTACTGGTTCAGAAAGTAGCGCGCGAACCAGGTGGCACAAGGCTAAGCCTGAGTTGCAATCCGGATCTGACTTTCGATCTGCTAGATGAAATACAGCGGCTTGGAAAACCCCGGCCATTATTGATTGCCGAGCTTGATCCGCAACTACCGTGGATAGGCGGCAGCGCTGCCGTTGATCAGGAATATTTCGATATCGTCATCGAGTTGCCTGGACCTGCGCCGAAATTATTTGCCTTGCCGCGACAAGCGGTGACCGATCCGGAATACGCCATCGGTTTGCGTGCAAGCGCCTTGATTAAGGATGGCGGCACATTGCAGATCGGCATTGGCTCATTGTCGGATGCGCTTTGTCATGCCTTGATTCTTCGCCACAAACACAATGCCGATTATCGCGCATTAATGAACCGGCTCGCGCCGGGCTTTCTCGAATCTGATCTGGTAAAAAACCACGGTGGTGCGGAACCCTTTTCCATTGGTCTGTACGGCGCGAGCGAAATGGTCAATGACGGTTTCATGCATCTGCACCATGCGGGCATTTTGAAACGGCGCGTACTGGACGACCTCGAACTCATGCAGCGCGATCGCGATAATGTAATGAGCGATATTGACAGGCAACGCTTGCAAAAAGACGGCCACTGGCTCAATGGCGGTTTTTATCTTGGCTCACAGGATTTGTATCAGTGGCTACGTGATATGCCCATTGCCGAGAAAAACGGTATTGGCATGACGCGTATTTCGCACATCAACGAATTGTATGGCGGCAATGAATCGCTGGAACGTTTGCAGCGACGCAGCGCGCGATTCTGCAACACCTGCATGATGATGACAGTATTAGGTGCTGCGGTATCGGATGCATTGGAAGACGGACGCGTAGTTTCGGGCGTTGGTGGACAATATAATTTCGTCGCAATGGCGCACACTTTACACGATGGTCGTTCGATACTGATGTTCAGAGGAACACGTGAACAAGGCAATACCGTACATTCGAACGTCTTGTGGAATTACGGCCACACCACTATTCCACGGCATCTGCGCGACATCGCGCTGAATGAATATGGCGTTGCCGATTTGCGCGGTGCCGATGACGAAAACTGCGTTATATCTATGCTATCGATCTGTGATGCTCGCTTTATTCCGAAGTTGCTCGAAAAAGCCAAACGCGAGTTAAAGCTGCAAGCCGATTTTGAAGCACCGACCAGCTGGACCTTGAATAGGCCGGAACAATTGCGTGCCGCACTGAAACCATTTCGCGATAAAAATCTATTGCCCGACTACCCACTCGGCTGTGACTTTATGCCGGTCGAGCTACGTTTGATAAAAGCACTGGGCTTTTTAAAGCAAGAAACCGCTTCAACCTTCGGGAAAATAAAATTGATTACATTGGCGCTAATATCAACGGCAATGCAAGACAAAGAAGCGATGGAGCGTATGGGTTTGCAGGCACCAGACTCATTGAAAGAGAAATTGACTGCGCGCCTTGTCGGTTACGCGTTGAATGCAACGAAATAAACCGTAGGGTGGATCCCACCTGCCAAGGTGGTATCCACCAGGCCAGCGAAGTTGCAATGCATGTTTTATTGGCCCAATCAATGGACATCGAAATATTTGATGTTGCGCTACGAGGTGGTATCGCCAGGAGCGGGCGGTTCCACCCTACAACTCAATCGCGTGCAACAACTGATAAACGTTTCATGAAATCGGAAAATTCGTAAACAGCCAGATCGCGATATTCACCGGCATCGTAAAAACGGCCATAACAGGACTGGCAGCTTTCATACCAAATATGCGGCTGTTGGGCATCAACCATCTTGATCATGGCCTGATGGCAGCTTGGGCAATCAATGTCGTCAATCTGGTTGAAGTGTTCGCCAAGTTCAGCATTGCCGATATCGATTTTTTCAGCTTCGTCTTCGAGCGATTGGTGGGAACCCATCGCCAGCCACAGGCCCATGCAGTGTTCGCAACGGAATGCTGTTGCGGCAACATCGAGACCTAGCCTGTTCATTTTATTCTGGCATTTTGGACATTGCATGGAAGTATTCATAATCGCACCCATCGTTTTCAGAGATTATAACGATAAAGCGGCCGTGTAGCCTGATGCAGTACGGCTTCCCAGAAAGAATCTACGCCCAATTGTATTGATCTCGGATGTCAGCATAAAGCGAATAACCTGGTAGCAATGGTTCGGCTTCACGAGCACATTTCCCGGATTGCACTGCGCTATATCCGGGCTACTTAGTCCGTTCTATTTGTCAGAATGTGCTCGTTCCGGTGGTCCGAATAATTGTTTCAAACGTGATAAAAGGCTTTGCGGTTTGGCCGCATCCCGAAACATCGCAAGCCATTCATGAAAGGTCAGTGTTATCGGATTATGCGAATGCATCGGCGTGACGATACCGTACTCGCAAGGGATCTCGTCATCTTCTTCCACGAAACTGCCGAACATTTTGTCCCAGACAATCAGCACACCTGCGTAATTGCGATCAATATATTTCAGGTTTCTGGCGTGATGCACGCGATGATGCGATGGCGTGTTGAATATTTTTTCGAGCCAGCCTAACTTGCCGACGGTTTCGGTATGGACGAAAAACTGGAAGCCGAGATTGATCGCGACGACCGCAATAATATTTTTCGGTTCGAAACCGAGCCATGCCAATGGCAACCAGAACAACCACATGCCGGATACCGGATAGGTAAGGCTTTGACGGAACGCAGTGGAAAAATTCAGGCGTTCGGACGAATGGTGGGTGACGTGCGATGCCCACATCCAGCGAATACGATGGTGTGCCCGATGAAACCAGTAATAGAAAAAATCCTGTGCCACGAACAAGGCGACAATGGTCCAGACCGACGCAGGTAAATCGAACAGGCGGTGCTGATAGATAAGGTAATAAATACCGATGACCAAAAACCAGGCCAACGCATCGGCGCCCTGGTGCATCAAGGCGAGCACAGCATTGGAAACCGTGTCTTTGAGGCTATAGGCGTCGCGCTTTTTTTTGTTCCAATACCAGGCTTCCCAGAGAATGAAACCCAAAAATACCGGTGCCATCGCCAGCAATATCCATTCACCCATATCCGTCGGCGTCCGGATTGGAACGGCACTGGATATCCATGTTTTGCAGGCAACGTTGCATCGCATGCTGCATGAAAATTTTCAGTAATAAAAAACATACGGGATACAGCAAGAAACTGGTCAATGTGAATTCATAAGTCCAGCGAACTTCGGTTCCTGCAACTTGCTTGCTTAATTGCCAATCGGATTCACCCTGTTTAACCAGCCACGAGAACGGCGCTTGAAATCCACCCAGTGTGTAGGCATGGCGATTGGGCCTATCCAGTACGGTGATTTTTTCGGTCAATACGGAATTGTCGGCATTGTAGATATGACGAATCACGCCGACAGCGAGCGGCTCCTTGAGGCGTATGCTGCGGATCGCCGGTATTAGGCCGAAACCGGTAAAACAGAGCGGAAAACTACCTGCGTCCACCATCAACTCAAAGATGGGGCCGGGCTCACTGGAAAAAACCAATAAGGCATTGCAGGTGATTTTCATGCGCCAGTGTCGCCAAGCTACCGGCATCTGTCCAGTGCTTGCGAACGATTGCGTTCACAT
>JBDTTC010000417.1:0-2733 GCA_039930825.1 Arenimonas sp. | reverse complement strand
CTGATTGGTCTTCATGGAAAATAATGTTCTGGAAACCACCGGCATACCAGGATTCGACGAATCCACGGAAAGCATCGACACCGGCGCGCAATGGCAAGCCGTAATCTTTTTGCCAGTCGACTGTTTCACCGGCAAACTGTCGCTTCAGACAAGCCGATGCGAGACTTGCCGATTTGAAAGCAATGGTAACGCCGGATGAAAATACCGGATCGAGAAACTCGCCGGCATTGCCAAGCAAGGCATAATTTTTTCCCCACAGGGATTCAACGTTCGCCGAGTAACCGATAATCTGGCGTGCCGGCGTATCCCATACTGCATTTTTCAGCAAGCCCGAAAGACCCGGATCTTCGCCGACGATGGCTTGCAAGCGCTCGGTTTCGGTACCTTTATACTGTGCAAGAAATTCCGTTTTTGCCACAACACCCAGCGACACACGACCATTCGAGAATGGAATCGTCCAGTACCAGACATCGGTATGTTCCGGATGCACGGTGACGAGAATTTTATTCCTGTCGAAACTGCCAAGCGGCATATTGTCCTGAACGTGGGTAAAGATCGCACCACGTGTCGGAAAATTAGATGGCTTTTCCAGTTTCAACAAACGCGGCAAAATGCGTCCGAAACCGCTAGCATCCAGCAAGAACCGTGCTTGTACTTGATAGATTTCACCGTCAGGTGATTTCACGGTAACTACCGGCTGTTCGGATTCGACATCGATCGCAGTCACTTCGTGGCGATAACGGACTTCAGTACCGGCTTTCTCGGCACAATCTGCCAGCACCTTGTCGAAATCGGCGCGTTGTACCTGATAGGTTGTGCCCCAGCCTTCCGAAAATTTCTTGCGGAAATCGAAATGCGTACGCTTTTCACCGCGTGCAAACGCAGCACCATTCTTGTACTGGAAGCCGGCTTCAACGACGGCTTGCAACATGCCGGCCGCTTCGATGTATTCCATGCTCTGCGGCAACAGGCTTTCACCGATCGAAAAACGCGGAAACTGTTCTTTTTCGATAATCAGCACCTGGCGATCCTGCTGACGCAAAAAACCTGCAGCAACTGACCCTGCCGGGCCTGCACCAATAATCAATATTTCTGTTTTTTCAATGCGCATATTTATTCTCTGAATGTTCAATGTTCTTTGTGATGCCAATGTTGTTGCTTTGCGTTGTCGTCACTTGCATGCAATCGAAAGCAAGGGGATAAAAGCCATGACAGGCCGACGCCAAACAGCATCTGCAGGCCAAACGTATGCAAAGCCGGTGTTGCCGACAATGCCAGCAAACCGAATGCAAGCAAGGTACTTGCTGCGCCTAGGCAAACAGCTAGCCAACTTGAGGAATCGGTATGATGTTCAAGCAGGAAAATGCCGTAATCAACCCCGGTTCCCAGAATCAAAAACTGCGCGAGCACGGTAAACAATTGAACTGGCTCGCCCAGCCACGCGGAAGCCGAAAGGCTCAACAAGGCGGCAATGATGGTTGGGCATATCGCACGCCAGGACTGCGACTTGTAGCGCCAGAACAAGGCAATGACGACCAGAAAGTAAGCAACAAAAAGCAACATGGTCATTTTGCTTCGGTAATGTTTCAACAAGCCTGAAATTTCGCCGGAGCGATCAATCAATTTTACGCCAAGAACCGAACTGGCGACCGCTTCAAGACTGGCGAGTGATTGCTCGGAGTTCAGCCCATTAATCATGACCACACTACCCCACTTGCCATCAACTTCACCGAGATATTGCGCCTGCAGGGTTTGGGTAAACTTCAATGGCAGCCAATTTTTGAAAGTAAACGCAGCTTTACTGGATTCAGGCCTTTCCAGTGACTCGCCGAGCGATACCGAAATATCGGCCAGCATTCTTTTCTCTACCCCGGCAACCAGCGTCTGATTTTCATTCTGCCGTTTTACTGATGGAACCCAGTCGCTGATGGCGTTATACGAACGAATGGAGTTGGCATCGACAAGAACATCCAGACGCGGTTTCAAGGCTTCTTCAGTCCGCAGCAGCGCTTCTTCGCTATTCGCAGTCACCAGTAGATATTGCGCGGGACTCGGCAAACCCAGAATTTCCGAAATATCTTTCTGCTGTTTAATCAGACCCGGTGGCGAACTTTGCAATTGTCGCAAGCCATCTTCGGTATGCAATTTTGAAAATCCGAAAACAATGAAAAGTGAAATAGCAAGCGCAAGAAATTTATGTGCTTTTTTCCGCCATTGCCAGCGCGGCCAATTTCCCAGGGAATTGGAAATTTTGTCGGACAGCCAGCTTTGGCCTGCCGCATTTTTATCAAGATACGGAAACCAGCAAACAACGGTTAAAAATGCTGCCAACAAACCAGTGGCAGAAAATACTGCCATTTGCTGCAGACCAGGCAGTGGCGCCATGCCCAGACTCAAATAAGCCAGTGCACTGGTGATAAAGGCCAGCCACATGCCGGGAAACAAATACCTCATCATCGGAAACGGCTTGGTATCGGGATTGCCCTGTCTGCTGGAGAAATAATGAATGCCATAGTCTTCCGCAACGCCAACAAGACTTGCACCAAACACCAGCGTCAGTAAATGTACCTTTCCGAAAATCAATGCGGTCACGCTGATGCCTGCGGCACAACCGATTAACAAGGAACCGGAAACCAGAATCAATGGCCGGAATTTCATGAATGCAAAAAATACCAGCAGCATTACGGCTGCCAATGAGCCATAACCAATCGTATTGATTTCCCAGCTGGCTCT
>JBDTTC010000416.1:0-3091 GCA_039930825.1 Arenimonas sp. | reverse complement strand
ATAACGACCAAGGTGAACAACTTTACGCCGCAGCGCAGATTAGCCGTTCCAGTGAAACCCGCACCGGTGGAAATGAGTATCTGGAATTCACCTGGTTCAGCAATGGCGTCAACGATTTAATTACGCGTGGTAACGGCAATGTAAAGCTGCCAGCGAGGTTTCTGGGTTTCTACGAACGTTTTCGTCCGCGTCGCGGCCATTGGGAGCTCTACGGTAATAGCCGATTTGGTCAATCTGGCCTGGACAATATCGATCATTCCGACGTCTCGCTTTACTTTGAGCCCCGGTATTACGTCAGCGATACCATGAGTGTTTACATGGGTCTGAGCGCGGAATACAAACCGGATTGGCTACTTTGGCAGCAAAACGAAGGCGTGCTCGGCACCTTCGAAGCCAAGCAGATTAACTTGAGTGCGGGCATGCAATGGTTGATTGGAAGCAAGCAGGAGCTACGCGTCAAACTTGAAACCATAGCGCTCGATGCAAAAGCAAAGCAAGCCTATACCACGGGTGTTCAAGGCAATCCGCAAGCGGTGAATACCCCTATTCATGATTTCAATTTGAATAACCTCGGTTTTCAGATCCGCTATCGCTATGAGCTGGCACCCTTGTCTGATTTGTATGTGGTTTACAGCCGAGGTGGCTTTAGTTCGGAACGGGATAATTCACGCGACACGTTCAATCTGCTCGGCGATGCGTTCTCCTTGCGCGATGACGAAATGTTTCTCGTGAAGTTGAGCTATCGATTCAGCATTTGAAATCGCTGATCCGGATTTTTCGGATTGCCGGTGGTTTTATTTTTTCCGGAAAATAACCAGCGCTATTCCGCCTAGTATTGCAACCGAAGCAAGCACCAGACGCAGACTGGCCGGCTCGTCGAGCAGCAATATTCCGCCGCCGGCGGCAATGGCCGGAACAGTGAGTTGAACGCTAGCAGCCGTGCCGGCTTTTAAGGCAGGCAAAGCCGAATACCAAATGGCATAACCGATACCGGAAGCAAGAGCGCCGGACAAAATGGCATACATGATGCCGGTGTTATCGAAAGACCTGTCGGCAAACATCGCCATACTAAGTGCAAGTGCAAACGGAATGGCGCGTAAAAAATTTCCGGCAGTGACGGCGGTTGCATCTTGCGCGGTTTTTCCGCGTAAGGAATAAATGCCCCAAGCGATACCGGCACAAACCATCAACAAGGAACTGAATCCTGGTGGACTCGCCAGCCCGGGTAACAATAATGCAATCAGTCCGGAAAACGCGATCACCAGACCCAGTATTTGCAGTGCATGCAGACGCTCACCTTTGAAAACGCTGTAGCCAATCATGCTCGTCTGTACCGCAGTAAAAAGCAGCAGGGCGCCGGTCGCCGCCGATAAATGCAGATAGGCAAATGAAAAGCCGGCTGCATAAGCAAACAGGGCGAAAGCAGATAACCAATTGCCGCCAGTGACTGTTTTCCCGTTCCTGAGGTACACAAAAAGATAGAGCGTGATTGCTCCGGCAATTAACCGGATGCTGGTAAAGCTTGCCGCATCGATACCGGTGTTTTTCAGAGCAAGACGACACAACAAGGAATTACCGGCAAAGGCAAGCATGGCGAGCGTCGTCAATATAAAAACACGGGTACGGGACATGGATTACATCCGTAAAAACAACGGCAATCGACGCAGCATAGCCTGCGTTGAAGACAGACAACAAAAAGCCCGGCATTGCCGGGCTTTTTGTTTGTATCGGGTACCAATCAGAAACCGCACATGCAATGCACAATGCCTTGGTATGGCGTGTGGCCGTTCTTGTCCAGCCAGCTCATTTCTTTTTGCAGACGTTCGCTAGTGTCTTTGCCAAGCATGCTATTCATCGGGCTCATATTACGCAGCAGGGCATTACCTACTGCATTGCCATTGAGGCTAGCAACGAATTGTTCAAACGGCGTTGCCGGACGTTCGACATAATTCAGGCGGTAATCGTCTTTGCCCAGCTTGGCCAGTTTGACGGCTTCGCTGATGGCCAATTGGAAGCCACCGAGTTCATCGACCAGGCCGCGTTCCTTGGCCTGTGCGCCGCTCCAGACGCGACCGCGTGCAACGGTGTCGATGGTTTCGGATTTGCTGCCGCGTGCGCTTGCTACCTTGCCGATAAATTGCGCATAACCACGGTTGATAATCGATTGGATCAACGCGCCGGTTTCTGGTTTCAGCGGCAGGGTTGGATCAAATTGACCTGCGAGTGGTGTAGTGCCGTTGCCGTCGGCACGCACGCCGATTTTTTCCAGTGCACGTGGTGCAGTCATCCACAAACCGAAAATACCGATGGAACCAGTAATCGTCGATTCATCGGCGACGATTTTGTCGGCGTTCATCGAGATCCAGTAGCCACCGGATGCCGCGACATTGCCCATCGAAACAACAACCGGAATGCCGGCCTTTTTCGTCAATTCGATTTCACGGCGAATTTGCTCGGAAGGAAACACGCTGCCGCCTGGGGAGTCAACACGCAGCACCAGGGCTTTTGTATTTTCATCTTCGCGCGCCTGACGAATCAGAGCCGAAGTGGTTTCACCACCCACGGTGCCGGGATTGGCTTTGCCATCGACAATTTCACCTTGAGCAACGACAACGGCAACCTGCGATTGGTTACCGAATGGTGACGCTGGCAGATTCAGTGGCTTGAGATATTGCGAGAATTCCACCTGACGGAAACTGTGGATTCCATCATCGACAGCGCCCATTTCACTGAGCATGTCTTCTATTTCCTGCGATGTTTTCAAGCCATCGACCAATTTTTGTTGCAAGGACAATTTGCCCAAATCGCCGTTGATGGCCTGGACTTCGGCAGACAGATTATTGATCGAAGCATTGAGTTGTTCGGCCGGAATTTTGCGTGCTTTGGCGATATCGGCAACATAGCGCTGCCAAAGATCGTTCATCCAGAACATGTCGGCTTCATGTGATTCCTTCGAAGCGGCATCAAGAATATAGGGCTCCATCGCCGACTTGTATTCGCCTACGCGAAATAGATGCACATCCATGCCGAGCTTTTCCTGCAAGCCTTCGCGGAAATACAGGCGATAACGACCCAAGCCTTCGAGCATGAC
>JBDTTC010000415.1:0-8029 GCA_039930825.1 Arenimonas sp. | reverse complement strand
GAACCACTGGAAGGCCTTGGCCTCGGTAACCAGGCTTTTACCGATTTTAGAAGCCTGCACACACATCATCCCGGTACTAATCAAAGTGCTGTGCGCGCAGGAAACCCCAGTGGCCTGGATGACAATGGCGCGATTGTGGATGGCGAAGTAGAAGTCGTCAGGACGGAAAACGGCCACACTCTGATCAAGAAAGATATTATTTTTCTTGATCAAAATGGTAGCGCTAATGTCCAAGTGCCGGCCCCCATCGCGGGCTATGCACATTATCTGGACCCGAATACGTACGGCTCAGTTAGAATTTATACCAAGCCTTTTGGGCAGCCAGGTGCTGAGCTGGTCGGACAAGTTTTGCACATGGATGCAAGCACCTTTAAATTTAAAGAAGGTGAGCGGATTGAATATGGTCAGCCAATCGGTACTCAGTCGGGGAAAGGTCCCAATGGTCTTCATCACTTCGGAACCCATGCGCATGTTGAGCTAGAACTTGAGCAATTCAAAAAATATGTTGCCGATTTGAAAAGCGGGGCGATTACGCAAGAGACCTATCCGGCGATAGGCAGTACTCAATCAATGCCCGCCCCGCCAGCGAATGCGATGGCGGATGGCGTGTTGAAGCAGGGTGAAAAAGGTGTTGAAGTAAGAGCGTTGCAAGAGCAGTTAATCAGCAGTGGCATCACCACCATTGATGGCAGGCCGTTTGTTGCTGACAGCGATTTTGGTTCACGTACCAAAGCGGCGGTTGTGCAATATCAACGTGCGCACAATTTAACGCCGGATGGTGAGGCCGGAAAAGATACCTTAGCTGCTCTTAAAGCAGGCACGCCCGCACAAACAAACCCTACTGCAACGACAACGTCAGTGCCAGCACAAACCATCGGCGGAACGACGGTGCTGAGCAATCTCATTGGCCGTGGCGAAGGTGGTTACAATTCGTATAACCGTGGCAATGCAGGCGATGCGGGAAGGCCGCTTAACTTGACTGATATGACCGTTGGCGAAATTATTCGTCGTCAACACTTGCCGCACAATGACCCCGCTTATTTGTTTGCCGTTGGTAAATTTCAAATGGTGGGTCCGCCGGCCGATACCATGAGTGAAACAGTTCGTGCATTGGGAATAAATTCAAATACAAAATTTACTCCCGATTTACAGGAGCAGATGTTTGCCAATTATTTAATTGATGGTAAACGTCCGGCAGTGAACGATTACATTACTGGTAAATCGAGTGGCGCGGAAGGATTGGAAAAAGCCCAACATGCATTGGCATTGGAGTTTGCAAGTGTGGGCGACCCCAGAAAAGGTGGCCGTGGTGCTTATGACGGCGACAGTGCGGGTAACTCGGCATCAATCACCGTTAATGAGACGGCTAACGCGCTCAATCAAATGCGTACGCAATATCAGGCCAATATTGCCAATGGGCAGTCGCCGGACGCCGCTTATCGCGCCTTGAGTGGGCAGGGACAGACACAAGAGCCTGCTACACCAACACATGCACCAGCGTGGAGCAATGCAATTGCCGACGGCATGTTGCGTCAAGGCGAGCACGGCCCCGACATCAAAAAACTGCAAGAACAGCTGAATGCTTTGCATATCAAAGACAAGAACGGCAATGCATTGGTGGCCGATGGCGATTTCGGAAAACATACCAAAGAAGCCGTGAAAGCATTTCAAAGTGCACATGGCTTGGTCGATGACGGTATTGTCGGCAAAGACACTTTGGCTGCTCTGAAAAAAGCTGAAGCAGCCGCTGTTGCAACAGCGCCCGCTGCGCCGGCAAGAACCGATCAATCGCCTTTGCTTTCCAATCCAAGTCATCCCGACAACAAGCTCTATCAGCAGGCGCTTGCCGGCATGGAAAAACTACCACCCGCCACATTCAAAAACGAACAGGAACGCCAGAATGCAGCAGCTGCTGTGACATTCGAAGCAAAAGTAAGCGGAATGACGAAAATCGATGCGGTGGCTCTAAATACCAATGGTTCGGGTTTGTTTGCTGTGCAGGGTGCAATGAGCGATCCAGGACACAGCCGAATTTACGTGGATAAAGCACAGGCAGCAGCTCAGCCGGTTGAAAAAAGTACGCAGCAGTTGCAGCAGGACAATTTATTTTCTGCTCAGTCGGTGCCAAGCAACGATGCACAAAGACGCTCCGTAGCATCATTGAGTTAATGCATTCAAGCTGTCTCCAATTATCTGTAGCTACTTACAAGGCATGCTCGTGCAACGAAATTCGAAATTGAAATATTTATTGGGCATGATCTTTGTCGCCGGCTGTAGCGGACAAGGGCAGGATCAGGATGGAAAGAAGGCTGATCCTGCCCTTGGTGCAGATACGGGCATTAATCCGGAAATAGCAACTAGTTTCGCTCCTGAGTCGGAAGCGCTTCTGAGTGAAATATACAAGCAGAAGGTGGACGCATTAAATGGCGGAAAATTAAGGGATGGACGCTATGTCAGTTTTTGGCGCGGACAACAATTTCAATTTTATAACAAGCATTATTTTGTCGCATTTGCCGAAGCTAGCAGATCGTCTGAAAATGAATTTCCAGCACTACAAGATCAAGTCACCATTTCTCAGGCTACTTATCAATACGTTGATGGCAAGTGGCAATTAAGAACTATTCAAGACAAGGTCGGCAAATTTGGCGCTTATGAAAATGCGCCTGTAGCAGATAGATCTAGAAAATCAAAAGCATTTCCGAATAAGTCCAGAAAACTATTTCTTTCGGTTCCCACATTTAAAATGACGGCGGCAGGAATGAGGTTGCTGACAGAAGAGCTATTTTTATTTCAGGAAAACAAGTTGCAGTGGCAATATCTTGGCCAGTTGAGCGTTGGCTCTGACAACACGGCAAACTGCGTTAGCGAGTCCAAGGCCATCTCGCAGGGTCGGTGTGTTAAAAGCGTCGGCATGTTGAATTTCATTGACGGGAAAAATGATGAGTGGCCGGTTTTTGAGGTTCTACTACAAGGCGCGGCTATTGATGCGACTGGCAAACTGTTGATGCGCACTAAGCTGCATGTAATCAGGTATGCCTATGACGAGAAGTCATCGGCTTATGTGGAAGTCAAGCAATAATATTTTTATGAACAAGAAGCGCTCGATAGATTATTGAATTATGAAATACGCATCTTTTACTAAGTTATTTTTCATGCAATCAATTGAAAAGAGGTTTTATGGCAACTGAAAGATATTCATATAGTGCAACGCGTTTGTTATTAACGCTAAGTACTACTTTGATTGCGTGTGCCTCCAGCCCTCCTAAAACTGCGATTAGTAATGCGAATTTTAGCGGCGGCCGGTCAGTGAAATGGTGTGATAAAACAAATCCGAAACTCGATTGTGGTGGATTTAACATCACACTCATCCAGGAGGGTGACCGTATTTGCGGAGACTTTGGAGGCGCACTTATTAATCTGCGTCAAATCGACGAAGGAACCATAGTCGGCACAGTGGTTGGAAACACGGCGGTGCTTGCTGTGGAGAGCATGCGTAATCAGTCCATGGTTTTAGTCCGCTCAGAGCTGCGCGACAAGACCTTGCATTGGCGAATGGTTGACGACATAAAACGCGGTGGAAACGATACTGATGTCATTGCTTCAAATAATGTTCTGGTTCAGGACTCCAAAATACCATCGCTATCAAAGCACGTCTAAAAGCAGGACAGGCTTGCGATGCTTACTTTAGATAATTTAATTTTAAAAATAACATGCAATATTTATGTTGATTAAGTAATTCAAGGAAGAGTAGTGAAGAAAAAAATTATCCGATGGCAGCAAACAATTATTGTTTTTATCGCAAGTTTGATACTGGCTCCTTTGGTAGCTTGCTCAGCTCCTGCAGTTGAAAAAAATCAGTCTATAGTCACGGTTAGCAAGAAAAAAGGGATTGTTAAAAAAGCTAGTGGTCATCAGCAACCTGTTTGGCCAAACAACGGCATTGCTCAGCGAGAGTTTTACGGGAATCAGATGTTCGTTGAACAGACAAAAACGGACATGCGCGCCTGGATTATTTCAGAATATGCGCGATGGCCAGAATGGAACAAAAAAGATATCAAAAAGAAAAAGGGTGAAGTGCTCGATTTTTTTAGTGGGAAGACAGACATCGTTTATCCGGGATATACCGATGATGGGCATTCACTTTCAGAATTCAAAACACTGAAAGGCGTGCCGCATTATTCAGGCGATATCCCAAGGCCGATCAAGGATGACTACTATCCCTTATACGATTTCATAAATGTTGGGCTTAGAAACAACCTGGAAAATTTAGATTTTGATAGTGGCGTAAAATCACCCTTCAGGAGTCAGGGCCTGCAAAGTACTTGTCCACTAAGGCTGAGTGCCGTTCTTGGTCTTCCTATTGGGATGATGCGCAATGATGATTTCAATGACCCTAATGATCAACGTAAAAAAGCAGTATGGCGTAAGGTGGTTCTTTATCATGAGCCGCCTTCACAAGGTTGCCCAAGTGGCAGATGGGAGTCAGATATCATTACCGCTTTAAGCTTGGGCGATGGTACTTTTCTTGCAGTCACTCACCGCTATGTATATCGGCTCACGTTTTCAGACCTTAGCCCTGTGGGATCAGCGCCAGCATTGAATGTGCTTGATGTTGAATTTATTGAAGAAGCTCTAGAGAAAGCATTGATAGGTATCGACCCAAAGGCAGTCGTCGATCAACAGGATTTTCTGACTAAAGCCTTGAAGTTAGTGCCATCAAAAGCCCCAAAAATGGTTAGGGGCGCCAAGTAATGGTGGATCAAACAAATGTCACTGCAATACCGCCTGTATCCACGACTTTATCGGATAGAGAGTTGCAGGCGCTAGCTTATTTTGCCATGGGCGTTGGCTCGGAGAGTGCTCTTGGGGGGAAGAATGTTGCTTACGATTTAAGGTTCGCTGGAAATATCAATGATGAAACGCGAGTAATGAGTCCAGTAGGAAATAGTGGTTATTCTTTAGGTACCATTCAAACCGATTTGGGGCAGCATCCCGAAAATGTTCCGGGCATGATTGATGCCTATCAAGCATGGGTACAAGAGAATGCAGCTGAAAGGCCGGGCTGGAAGCTTACCGAGCAGCAACGCACTCAAACTATTGCTGATCTTGGTCGTACTGGCAATGCAATCAAAGGGGCTAATAAAGAAAGTATTATTGATAATGGCCTCGATCTTGACGCTACCATCAAATCAAGGATCAAGACCTTTTTAGCATCAGACGCTGGTATTACTTATACCCATAGTCGCGATGTGGCACAAATAGATAACTTAATGCGTAAAGGAGATGTTCTTCATCCTGCCGCACTTGAGCAATTGCAGAGTACTTCACTTTATCAAAGTTCAACAATTGATGATCAGGCTAAGTTGGCCGCAATCTTTTTGAAACTTGAAAATCAATCCGGGCGTGCGTATTTTCCTAAAATTATTGATGCTATCGAAAATGGTGCCTTGAACACTTTCGACCAAGTCAAACAAGAGGCACAAAATAGGAAGCCCGAGTATGTTAAAACGGGTGTTGAACATGCACTAGAAGGCACAAAAGTATTCAACGCGCTCAGAAATGCCAATGAGCAAAGTCCACTGCATCAAACTTGGCAAAAAGTACTAGCTGATCCATTGGTGAATCCAACTCAGCTACACACACAATCTGTGGCTAACCAAATTCCTCCACCAATCTCCCCTGAAATCGCGGGTGGTCCAGGTTTTGGCGTTCATCTCATGCAGCAAGTAAGTGGGATTTCTGATTCGCCTATCTTAGGTAGTGCTGTCAGCGCAAGTAGTGCATCCGAATATGCAACGGTTAAAACTTTATTTCTTAAAATGGAGACATCGCCGCAACTGATTGAGGCGCTAGATCGAGGAGGTACTTATGGCCACAACGTCGTTAGTCACCAAGGACGAACTGTTCCTCAATCTACCAGTCTATATGCGGCGGGTAATGATTTCGTAGTGATGGATGGTAATGGCATTGGAAAAGCTTACATTGGTGGCGTTTGGAGTGATGTAAATCGTGCAAACCTTACGCGAGTCAATAATGCTGATGGTGGTGTCAATCTCAATATCACTGAAAATGGCGCACAGCGACTACTGTTGCATGTAGATCCAAACGCACCAGCATTGCGTCCTACGCCAACTCAAGCCCCAATAGATCAAAATCATCCAGTCCAACAACAGCAAGGTATCCTACGAAACGGTCCGCCGGCTCAAGAAGAACCAGGTGCTCAGGACCCAAGGCGGGAAACTCGTTCAACGCAACAAGAACATCAAAGCAACCCGCTAAACATAGGTCCACCTCTTGGCCAACCCCGAGCCGAACTCGATCCACGCGACCGCAACCACCCTGATCATGCTCTTTATCAACAAGCCTTGGCAGGCGTGCATCTGCACGATGCAGCACTTGGCCGTGCGCCGGATGAGAATAGCGAAAGAATGGTAGCTAGCTTGACCGCATTGGCGAAAGAAAATGGCATTCGACAAATTGATCATGTCGCTTTTAGCGTGAATAACGGGCGTGATGTCAAAGCGGGCGAGAATGTATTTATCGTGCAAGGCCAGATGGGTAGTTCTACTGCAGATCGTGCACATATGAAAACCGATGTAGCCGTGAATACTTCGGTGCAAAGTTCTTTTCAGCAACTTGAGTCAATCAATCAGAAACAAGCTCAAGAAGTAATTACGCAGCAACAAAGTAGGCAGCAGACGGCACAGCAAGCATCGGATGGTTATCATGTGCGTGCGATGAGTTAGAGATTTGGCGTTAAAAAAATAATAAAACTGTGCAGTGTAATTAAAAGAACCATGACAAAAACAAGGACCCCCGCAATGCTTGAATATAGTCATCCTATTTTTATAAAGGGCCGCTACCGTGTAGTGGCATTAACCGAAAATCAGGAATTCAACGAAGACCAGATCATGGCGTATGCCGTACTGAATTCTTCTGGTGCCAAAATACGCCATGAGCTTTCGCTGGTTGATGCGAAGGAATGGATGGAAAAGTTGGTTGAAGAAGATGCCCCCGATGTTTCCGTGGCTACTCCACAGATAAAGCCGAGACGAGTGCGTCGATGAGCAAGGTATTTTTAAAAATTAGTCAGTTCAGGGGTGGGACAGGTGAATAGGAACAAGATAATTTTCGCGCTGGCAGTGGCGCTTCTAGTCGGCGTGGCGGGGCTTTATTTTTCAGGCTATGTCACACAGATGTTGCTGAAACAGAATCATGGTTCTGTGACATGGAAGACTTATCCCGGCTACATGGAGGTGATCCATTTACCGCAATGGAAACCCTATGTCGGCAAGATAAAAGCCGGTGGTTTTATCGGGTTTGGTTTGCCGGCTGCCGCGTATCTTGCATTACTGATATTGATGCTGAAGCCGAGACAGAAAACTTTGCATGGTGATGCACGCTTTGCAAATTCGGGTGATCTGAGTAAGCACGGCATGCTAAAGCCATCAGCGACTGGCGTAATCGTTGGTAAATTCAACGGTGATCTAGTGCGTTTGCCGGGGCAGCAATTCGTCATTCTTGCAGCGCCTACACGTTCCGGTAAAGGCGTGGGAGTTGTTATTCCCAACTTGCTTGATTATCAGGAATCGATGGTAGTCCTCGATATCAAACAGGAAAACTACGAGCTGACGAGCGGCTGGCGAAAAAGCCAAGGTCAGGAAGTTTATCTGTTCAATCCCTTTGCCGAAGATCGTAAGTCGCATCGCTGGAATCCGCTGACTTATGTTTCGCGCGACCCGGCATTTCGCGTTTCCGATTTGATGAGTATTGCTGCGATGTTGTATCCGGATGGCTCGGATGATCAGAAGTTCTGGGTCAGTCAGGCCCGAAATGCTTTCATGGCTTTTGCTCTGTATCTTTTTGAAAACTGGGAAGACGAACAAAGCATCGGCTTTCCAATATCAAATCCGCCAACACTGGGTGCGATCTATCGCCTGTCGTCCGGCGATGGCACCGAATTGCGACCGTATCTGCAAAAACTTTCGCAGAAGCCATTCCTCGGGAGCAGTGCGCGAAATGCATTTGC
>JBDTTC010000414.1:0-4946 GCA_039930825.1 Arenimonas sp. | reverse complement strand
CGATGGTTTACGCTGCGATTTCAATCCGCAACTCGATACTTCTTTAAAAGAGCCACGGGCTACGGTGCTTATTCCCGGTTCGCGTGCCCGTTATCTGGCTGAAATTGCCGAGCAGGGCAGAGGCATCAATGGCTCGATCGAGAAACAGGCAGAAGCTGCAGATCGTGCGCAATCGTATTGGCAGTCGCTTCAGGATATCGGTGATCTGAAATTGCCGAAGATGCTTGATCTGTATGATTTGAATGATGTACAAATCGCGAGCCGTGCCGCCGAACAGGCACATACCGACGAAGATCGCCGCACCGGCATTGATCGTCGCAAAGCACTGTTCCAGTGGGAAAAGAAACGTTTGGGTGATATAGAACCTAAAGAAGTCGTGCATGTAGATCGTAGCCTGCTAACTCTGCGTCAGCGTTATAACGATGCCGTGAAAACCCTTAGTGCCGATGCCGTGCATCTGCTACGCGAATGGCCATCGCGCCTGAAATCGATTACCGATGAATTCACCGAATACCAGGTGCGTGGTAAATCGATCAAGGTCGAAAATTATCGCGATTCGCTTTCGCACCAGAAGATTCCGAAAATTGCCGCGCCGACTTATAAAAGCTGGGGCGAATTGCTGACCTTCCTGATGAAGGAAAATCTGCCCGGTGCTTATCCGTATACCGGCGGTGTGTATCCGTATCGTCGCGTCGGCGAAGACCCGATCCGCATGTTTGCCGGCGAAGGGACGCCGGAACGCACTAATCGCCGCTTCCATTATTTGAGTGTCGGCCAACCAGCCGCACGCTTATCGACTGCGTTCGATTCGGTTACTTTGTACGGTGAAGACCCGGCGATTCGCCCGGATATTTTCGGCAAGATCGGTAATTCCGGCGTCAGCATAGCCACGCTTGATGACATGAAGAAACTGTATTCCGGTTTCGATTTATGCGCGCCGACGACATCGGTCTCGATGACGATCAATGGTCCGGCACCCATGATTCTCGCCATGTTCATGAATACGGCGGTGGATCAGCAAATCGAAAAATATCTGAAAGCCGACCCTGCACGTTGGAATGCCGCGCAGGAAAAAATCAAGAAATTCTTCAAAGGCAAGAAGAAGCCGCAATATTTTGGCGAACTTCCTCCGACCAATGATGGTTTGGGTTTGGCCTTGCTGGGTATTTCAGGCGATCAACTGGTCGAAGCAGAAACCTATGCACGCATTCGTGCCGAAACCCTGTCGACTGTTCGCGGAACCGTTCAAGCCGATATCCTGAAAGAAGACCAGGCGCAAAACACCTGTATCTTCAGTACCGAATTTGCCCTGCGTATGATGGGCGATATCCAGCAATTCTTTGTGGACAATAATGTTCGCAATTTTTATTCTGTCTCGATTTCCGGTTACCACATAGCTGAGGCCGGTGCGAATCCGATTTCGCAATTGGCTTTTACCCTGAGTAACGGGTTCACCATTGTTGAATATTATTTAGCACGTGGCATGAAGGTGGACGATTTCGCTCCGAACTTGAGCTTCTTCTTCAGTAACGGCATGGACCCCGAATACACCGTGATTGGTCGCGTTGCTCGCCGAATCTGGGCTCGTGCCATGCGTGAACGTTACGGCGCCGACGCCCGGAGCCAGATGATGAAATATCACATTCAAACCTCTGGTCGTTCGTTACACGCACAGGAAATCCAGTTCAACGATATACGCACCACCTTGCAAGCGCTTTACGCACTATTCGATAACTGCAACAGCCTGCATACCAATGCCTATGACGAAGCGATTACCACACCTACCGAAGAGTCGGTACGTCGTGCAGTCGCCATACAGATGATCATCACCAAAGAACTGGGTTTGAATTTCTGTGAAAACCCCTGGCAGGGTAGTTTCATCGTCGATGAGCTTACCGATATCGTCGAAGAAGCCGTGTACAAGGAATTCGAGGCGCTATCCGAACGTGGTGGCGTGCTAGGTGCGATGGATACCATGTACCAGCGCGGCAAGATTCAGGAAGAATCGATGTACTACGAACACAAGAAACACGATGGCAGTCTGCCTTTGATCGGTGTGAATACTTTTCTGCCGAAAGAACACAGCGGCGAAATCACCACCACGATTGAATTGATTCGCAGTACTGAGCCCGAGAAAGAACAGCAAATTGAAAATGTCAGAACATATCAGTTGGCACGAAACTCACTGGCTCCGAGTGCAGGCAACAAAGGTCTGGAGTATCTGCAAACCGCCGCCCGTGAACGCAAGAATATTTATGCTGCATTGATGGAAGCCGTGAAAACGCATTCGCTTGGCCAGATCAGTCACGCGCTTTACGATGTTGGCGGCGAGTACCGCAGAAATATGTAGTTATTTACCTTTAGGCGGTTTATTGCTTGGTCGCGTGAGCTCACGCATCAAATCGGGTCGCAGGTCGCGGAAGATAAAAAGGGCGGTGACGGCGATTGTCATTATCACCATTCCTATGCGGCCCATATTCAATAACTCGCCGGACATGATAAAAATCAGGCCGGCGCTCAGTACGTGCCCAAGCACGATGGGTTGGTCACGTTGCTGGCGCAACGATTCGCTGAGGCCGGCATACCTATCGGCACGGTATTGACGGTATGACTCCGATAACGCAGAAACCGCAATGGCTAAGGCCGACCAAAGTAAGGTCGGGGTGAATATTCCGTTTTTGGTGAAGGAGGCGAATAGGGCGATCACCCAGCCGAATAACGCAGTAAGCAACAGGCTGCCGACCAGACCAATCAAGGCTAGCGAAATCCATGCGCTGACAGCGTTGAGCTTGCCCGCGTTTGCCTCTTCAATCTTCGTGGATACCGCTACTCCCGTAACACCAATGCAGACTATAGTGATAGACAGGCTGAATACGCTTAGCAGCAGGAATTCCAGGGCAGAGGCACCAAACAATAATACACATGCCACGGGGATCAGATTCCGGAAAATGATCGCAGCCGATTGTGCCCCGCTCATTGCTTGACGTGGTAAAGGTGCCCAATAGGGCTCTTCAACGTGTCGTTTTTTAGCCATGCAGACCTTATAACACGATGCCAGAAAGCGGTGAATGCCTTAGACTTTAAGTTCTTTAATCATTACCGGAGGGAGCAATGAGTATGGAATTGAAAATGCTGGTCTGGACCGTTTTACTCGGAATTGTGCATATCGCTTTGGCTGCAACGCTTTCCACTCAACAACGTGGCTTGGCCTGGAACGCAGGTCCACGCGATAACGTGCCCGCACCTTTAACCGGAGTGGCAGGCCGCTTGGATAGGGCGTCACGAAATTTTCTCGAAACCTTTCCGTTCTTCGCGGCAGCTGTGCTGGCAGTCTTGTTCACACAGCATGCAACACCCGAGACAGCCATGGGCGCACAGATTTATTTCTGGTCTCGCGTAGCCTACCTTCCGGTTTATGCGGCAGGTATCAGTTATCTACGTACATTGATCTGGGTTGCATCATTGGCAGGTTTGGTGATGGTATTGATGCCGTTGATCTAAGCTAAAATAAGCATATTCTCTCCCTAAACTCAGGGAGAGGTATGATGAATTCGTTGTTTAAAAAAATCCAGAAAATCTAAAATGAAAGCACGCAAATACTCGGCTAATGCACAAAGATTCCTTGCAGCAAAATCGACATCCACAGCACTAGTGCTTCTGGGGATTCTGTTTTTGCCCCCAGATACTGCGATGGCGGAAGTATTTAAATGCAAAGTAGGCGGTTCCACTATTTATCAAGGCTTGCCGTGTGATGGAAAAATGGAAAAAAAGTCTAGCGATACTGCCACGGCAGGCACGCTAGATTCTAGGTCGGCCGCTGCGCCAATTGCACAAGCAAGCGGTGCGGGTAAACTAACGCTGGCACAAATTTATGCATCTATGATTGCGGCTTCTGCTGAACAACGAAAAGCATCGGCCGACCACGACAAGGCAGTGAAGGCTATTTCAAAGACGGATACCGGAGCACTTGAGCGTGCACACAATATGTACCATGCGCGAATGGATGCTGCCGAAAGCACCAAGAATGAACTTTCGAAAGAGCTGCGGCGGCGCTGTCCCGGAGGCGCCAATCTGAACGCCAATTCCCAGCAGTGCAAGTAGTTGGAACGCAGTTGTTTCTGTCCGGAGTGATCTCATGAAACTTTCAAGTGACTTTAGTCAATTTAAAATCTGGATGCCACCAAAGTAACATCGGCATGTTTCCAGGCAGCGTCAAAGCGTCTATCGATTTCATTGGCTTCGGCGGTTCGCCTTTGCGCCCGCAGGGCCTGGGACAGTCCAAACAGTGACCAACCATTTTCGGGGTTGCGAACAAGGTCCTCGCGGTACACTTGTTCTGCTTCTGCTGATCTTCCGAAATCGAGCAGAAATTGGCCAAGAGTTTGCCGAGTAGGTGAGTGCCAGCCAGGCGGTTCGTCGTAGGGAATCATGTCTTCAATAATCACTGCTTTCTGCAACGCAGCGATGGCACCAGGCTTGTTGCCATTGAAAGCAGAAATTTCGCCACGTAATGTCAGCTCGGCGATATTAACCGCGTACGAGATTGGGTAGCGATCCCAGACCATCATTTTTTGCATTTGTGGATCGGCAGCCAACTTCTTGAGTTCCATCAGATGCATCATTGCATCGTCAATTCTGTATTCCTGTACTGCGGCCATGCCTTCTGCGTAATGCCAAATGGCCGTGACGTAGGGAAGGTCGGGTGCCGGATTCGGTTGGCCCGTTATTTCATTCCAGCGCCCAAAGCGTACGCGGTCAAACCAAGGGGTCATCCAGTAATGCTGCAATCCTGCAAAGCCCGGCTGCCGCATCAAATCGGGAAGATTGGTTTTCTCTGCCGTTTTTTCGGCTGCCTGTTTTGCCACGGCACTTGAACCTTCCATGCTGGAGGCAAACCAGAGAAAGTGATGGTTGTGTGGCACATAGCCCAATGGATACAAACCTTT
>JBDTTC010000413.1:0-5151 GCA_039930825.1 Arenimonas sp. | reverse complement strand
GTTGATCCCAACAAAGCCAGCATGAAGGAATTCCTTCGTGAAGGTCAGGAAATCGTCGTTCAGGTCGATAAAGAAGAACGCGGCAACAAAGGTGCTGCTTTAACTACGTTTATCTCGCTCGCCGGCCGATACATGGTGCTAATGCCGAACTCGCCGACTGCCGGAGGTGTTTCGCGTCGCATCGAAGGCGATGACCGACAGGCACTGAAAGAAGCCATGGATGCGCTATCCATTCCTGACGACATGGGTGTCATTATTCGTACCGCCGGTGTCGGCCGCGATGCAGAAGAGCTGCAGTGGGACCTGAATTACCTCTTGCAAGTCTGGAAATCGATTACCGAAGCCGCATTGTCGAAACCTGCCCCATTCCTGATCTATCAGGAGTCCCGTCTGATAATCCGCGCCCTGCGCGATTATCTACGTTCGGATGTCGGTGAAATCCTGGTCGATACACCGGACATGTATGAAGAAGCTAAAGACTTCATGCAATCGGTCATGCCGCATTCGCTTAAAAAACTGAAAATGTATACGGACGACATTCCGCTATTCAATCGTTTCCAGATCGAATCGCAAATCGAAGCCGCTTACGAACGCACCCTGCGTTTACCTTCCGGCGGTTCGATCGTGATGGATCAGACCGAAGCCTTGACGGCCGTGGACGTGAACTCGTCGCGAGCAACAAAAGGTGGTGATATCGAAGAAACGGCCTTCCAAACCAATATCGAAGCTGCCGAAGAAGTCGCGCGCCAATTGCGTCTGCGTGATCTTGGTGGCTTGGTTGTTATCGACTTTATCGACATGGGTTCTGGCAAGCATCAGCGCATGGTCGAAGACCGTCTACAGGCCGCTCTGAAACATGATCGTGCCCGCGTTCAAATCGGCAAGATTTCGCGTTTCGGCTTGCTTGAAATGAGCCGTCAACGTTTGCGTCCAAGTCTCGGTGAGTCCAGCCAAATCATTTGCCCGCGTTGCGATGGCCACGGCCGCATGCGCAGTGTTGAATCCTTGTCCTTGTCGATTCTGCGTTTGGCAGAAGAACATGCGATGAAAGAAAACACCGGACAGGTGCTTATTCAGGCACCGTCGGAAATCGCGAATTATCTATTGAATGAAAAACGTCGTGCGATCGTTGAAATCGAAACACGTCACGAATCGCCGATTCTGATTGTTGCCGATGAGCAACTCGAAACGCCACATTTTAATGTCTCGCGTTTGCGCGAGGGCGAGTTGGCGGAAGAAGTAGCAAAACCAAGTTATCACCGCACTACTCCGAGAAAGCTGGAAATTCATTCGCTGACACGTTCGCAATTGAATATCCCGACTACACCGGCCGTAACGCATGTAAAACCAACGCAGCCTGCGCCAGTTCGTGAAGCACGCGAAGAAAAGCCGCTTGATCCGGTTGCCGCTCCATCGGCAAAAAAACCAGGCATGTTTGCCCGTATCGCCGCATTTTTTGCTGGCGGCACGGCAACTGAAACAGTCAAATCGAAAACCGAAACCAGCGAACGTAGTGATCGAGGCAATCGCAATTCCAGAGATCGCAACGACCGTAATAATCGCGGCCCTCGCGATAGCCGCAGCAATCAGCCGCGTCATCAGCAAACTCGCGGTCCAGCATCGAACCTACAGGCGAAGCCGCAACAAGCTGCACAAGCGCAAAGCAAAGGCCCGGCGCCACAAACGGCAAAACTCCCTGCGAAGCAAGAACAGCTTGAGCAAGCACCTGTACTTGACGAAGCAAAACAACTTGAATTGCAGCAACATGCGGATGAATTGAAACGCAAGGAAATGGAGCGTCGCGAAACACAGCGTCAGGAAAGCTATCGTCGCGAAGCAGAACGCAAAGCAAAACGCGAAGCAGAGAAACTGGCACAACTCGCCGCTGCTACCAGCACCCCTGCAGTCGATGGTGAAGAAGTGCAAGTCATTCTTGATCCCGAGCAAACTGCTGCTGCAACAAACATTGCACCGGCACAAAGCGATGATGAACAAGGCCCCGAAGGTGCACGCCGCCGCCGTGGCCGTCGTGGTGGCCGTCGCCGTCGCCGTCCTGATCAAGGCCCACAAGATCCGAATGCATTGCCGAATGAAAATTCATCTGCAGATTTCGATGATGAAGATGGCGAAGAAGAGGAAGCGTCAAACAATGAGCCTGAAAACGAGCAATCGAAACCGACTCATATTGCCGCTTTAGTTGCACCGGTACTGGTTTCTTCTATGCCAGTGACGCGTGCCGAATCGGAATTTGACGATCTGGATGATCAATTGCCTTCTGAAAATATCGCAGCAACTTCTGTAGCAGTCATTCAATCTGGTATCGAGAATGAGTCGGCGTATCCAGCAACTGTAAGCGAAACAAAAACGGAAGAAATGGTAGCTGCACCTGCTGTCATTGCATCCGCAACCATCATCGAAAAACCTGCTCCTGCTGTTGAAGTCGTTGCCGTTAAATCTGCACCGGTCAACGTCGAAAGCGGTCCAAAAATCACGCTCGAACTACCTGTTACTGCCGAGTTGTTAGCGGCAGCACCAAAACCAGCCCTGCCTGATATAGCCGTTAAAATGACTGTGCCTGCCGCATTCTCTGCACCAGCGCCGGCTGCAACCCCCGCCCCACCGACGGTGGCGAATGTGCCTGCTACATCGGCACCGGCTTCGATTGCGGTAGCGTCCGTGCCAGCAGCATTCAGTGCACCAGCAACAGCTCCGCCAGTGCCAGCTGCATTCTCGGCACCGGCTCCTATTGCAGCAGCACCCGCGCCAGTTGCATCAGTGCCAGCTGCATTCAGTGCACCTGCACCAGTTACGGCAGTCACTCCAGCAGCTCCGGTTCCAGCGGCATGCACTGCGCCAGCACCTATTCCAGCTACAGCAACGGTTGCTTCGGTGGTACCAGCAGCGTTCTCGGCCCCGGCACCTACTGCATTCATTGCACCCAAGCCTGCGGAAGCTACTCAGACACCGGCAAAAGATTTGTCGGACAAACTCGAAGAAGGCGATCAGCAAAAACTGATTTGATTCATGTAAGTTTGATAATAAAAAACGCCGAGCTACGCTCGGCGTTTTTGTGTTTGCTTCCCATGCAAGCCTACTCGGCCTTCTGCGATTGCGAGTTCTCTGCGTGCTTCGTAACTTTTGACATTCACAAGATACGCGCTTGGAAGACTACGCTGAGCAATCAATATCGGCTGCTTATCACGCTCTAAATCGGAGAGCAGTTCAGCCACCAGACCTTGCAAAGTAGTGACCAATTCGGTTCTCATGAAGTCATACTGTAATGACACTTTGTAGTGCGCAAGTACTGAAATAGCATCATAGAGCGCTTCAGTCAGATCGACAGAGATGTGATGATTTTTCGCAACTAACGCATCCTCCAGTTATTCGGCTGCTACAAAGCTCTCGCAGGTTCAGTAATGCCGTGCTGCGCTGCCAGACGCGCCATGCTCATTGTGTCATTTACACCAAGCTTGATCATCAGCCGTGATTTATGGGTTGCAATAGTCTTGCCGCTTAAATTCAGTTTTCTTGCGATATCTTCTGCACGCAAGCCTTGGCATAACAGCATACTGATTTCCATTTCTCGCGGCGACAAATCAAAAAACGGCGAAGTTGTCTGATTTTCGCCGAAGACCAAACGTTGCGCCAAGTCACCACCAACATAACGCTTGCCTCGTGCAGCTTCGCGAATGGCTTTCAATAATTCCTTTGCATCACAGGCCTTGCCGACATAGGCGTTGGCACCTGCGTCAAGTAAACGCTTCGGCATCGGACCTTCTTCTTGTACAGATACAATCACGACTTTTGGCCCGACCTTCCCTTTGACTAGACGCTCGGTAATTTCCAGACCACTGATGCCAGGTAGATGCAAATCACATAGCACGACATCGGGTAGTAATTTTTTGATGATAGGCAAGCCTTCTTCCCCACTCGCGGCCTCACCGATCACTTCGATATCCAGCTCATTTTGTAAAATCATGCGATAGCCCGCCCGCACCAATGCATGATCATCCAGTAAAAATACGCGAATCATTCAATTTCCCCGTTTATTGGATACAGCTTACGGGGCAGAAAAAATCCCGACAACCCGAAAAAACTGATTTTTTTGTAGGAAAATTCCTACATTGCATTCAAGTAAGCTAAAATATGCCACATTGGAAGCAGGCTAAAGCCCGGTCCATGACAAATTCTCCGATGCGGCCCTGACTAACCGTCGCTCCGCTGGAAACTTTCTAGGAAGTGTGGCCGAGCGGTTTATGGCAGCAGTCTTGAAAACTGCCGTGGGTTAATAGCCCACCGTGAGTTCGAATCTCACCGCTTCCGCCAAAATAAAAACCGCCCAAATGGGCGGCTTTTCATTTTGAGTTAACTTGCAGTTTGTCAATGCGTACCATTGAAGCATCTAGAATGCATGACGATTCCCCGCGCACTTTAAGCTAACTACCCGCCACAAGAATGCCCGACCACTACGAACTTCATCCGATCACCCCTCAGGAACGCTTTTTACAAAAAGCGGCCGATTGCTTGAAAAATGGCGGTTTGGCGCTTTGTCCCACTGATGCAGGGTATACATTCGTCTGGAACCTGAACGCCGTAGAGGCTGAGAACCGAGTGATCCGCCTCAGGCAGCTGGACAGCAAGCACCCTTTCACCTTACTCTGTCGAACATTGAGTGAGGCTGGCCATTTGGCTCGGCTAGAGGATTCAGCCTTCCGGCTGATGCGTACACACTGCCCAGGGCCTGTGACGTTCATATTACCGGCCTCCCCAGAATTACCCCGTCGTTTAAAGCATAGTGGCCGTAGCAAGCGCCGCGAAATTGGTGTTCGTTTACCGCGGCATGCGGTGATGAATTCCCTGCTCGAGTTGATGGGGGAACCGCTACTTAGTACCAGTGTGGTGTTGCCGGAAGAAGATGACCTGGCCAGCCATGAAATACAGGCTGTGATTGACCGGTGTTTACGTTGGGTAGATGTGTTGTTGGACGCAGGCGATTGCGAACCGGGCCCTACCAGTGTGATTGATTGCACTAGCGAAACACCCGAAATAATAAGACAGGGTTTTCACGAAGTTTCACTTTGAGAACGATTTTAAAAACGATGATCTCGTTGTTCAACGAGTATTTCGGTGGTGGCATGTCAAGCGTCGTGT
>JBDTTC010000412.1:0-4529 GCA_039930825.1 Arenimonas sp. | reverse complement strand
CGGTAATAGAGCCGTGGCAAAGACTGCTGGCGCAATTAACGACACCGACGGAAGTGTCTTTCGAATGATAGGGCAGCGGCGTTTTGTCCTGTGCAAAAACATTGCCGCTTATCAGCAGAAAAAATAAAAATGAAATGCGGCTCGACATGGATTTCATTTTACGGCTCCCGCTTTTTTGCCGGACGCCAGTGATGAAGGTTTGACTTCATCACTGACGAACCAGGGTGTTCCATCCGGATTCAAATAGAATTTGCGCATTTCTTCTGCGGTCAGAGGACGCGAACCGATGCGGCCAAACACCGCGATTTGTCCACCGGTTTCGTCCACTGCTCGGTCGCGATCAAGTCCTTTTGCCAGCGTCAGTGCAGCAGATTTTGTTTTTCGCCAGGCAATCAGATGCGGTTTAGGTTCCGGTGAAAAACCGTAGAATTTCGGCTGCGTATCGGGTGCGGTTAATTGCAAAACCTTCATGCCGTTGTTGCCGTCGGCAACATAGGCAAACAGTGAGGCATTGGTCGAGCCAACCACAACATCGCGGGCATCGTTCAACTGACCGTCAGCATTGAACATCTGATACAGCATCGGTTGTTCGGGTTTCTCGATATCGATAATCGCAAGTCCTTGTTTGCCATTGGCAACATAGGCATAAGTACGTGCAAGATAAATGCCATTAGCGTTGGCTAGCGCTATATTGGCTTCAGCAAGCACTCGTGGTTTTTCCGGACTAGTTACATCGACGACTTGCAGTCCGGCCAAATTGGTGACGAACAGGTAGCGGAATTGCAATGCGGTCCGCCGTGCATTTTTAATCGGGATGACCGAAGCCAATTGTGGTTTCATCGGATCATCGACATTGACAACAACAACACCGGCGTCGGCCGTGATGTAAAGGTAGTGGCCGGCAATCGTAATGTGCTGCGCGCCATGCAGAATATTCTTTTCATTCCAGGTAATGGCGCGGGTCAGGAAATTATTACGTGGCTCGCCGTCGGCCAGTGTATCGACATTGACCAGAATCAGGCCTTCCTCGGTATCGGTAATGAAGGCGTAATGGTAAATCGGATGGAAGTCCTGCTCCTGATTCGTTACCCGCATCAGTTCGCCCTGGTTACGAAGTGGTGCGATGGATTGATTAGTCGGCAATGCTACGCAACTAGCATTTTTCGAAACAACGCGGCTGTCCTGACCCATCGGTGAAAATGGCGCAGTAATGATGCGTTGCGATACGCCTTTATTGGCGATAGAAGCTACATCGTAAATGCGCATACCGCCGCTTCCTTCCGATGCAAATAAATATTCACCACGCAGCATCAAACATTTTGCTGCGCCTTGAGTGCCGTGGTCATGTTCAACCTGCAACTCGCCTTTACGTTGCTGGTGTTCGCGAAACCAGTCGGGATAAGCATAGTGTTGCAGATAACTGCCAAGCACTGCCTGCGGCTCATCCCATTCGGTCACCTGCACGGCTGAAATATTTTTTTCTTCGCCAAGCCAGGCGTTATAGCCGATGAAATTGACGAAATTGGTGCCCTGCAAAAGTAATTGCGCCATGATCGCGTTGTTATCGTTCTTTTGCGACAAATGGCAATCGGTGCAGGTTTTTGTTTCGGTTTTTCTTTCCGTGTGCGGATAATGCGGGGCGAAAGCCTGGCTGGAAAAACCACTGGCAGCGATCGGTGGCTGCTGGATATAGATTTTTTCGCGATTGATATTGGTGGATGACAGTACCAACGCAGAACTTGATCGAACTGGCGTGATCTTTGAACCGCTGATGCTGCCGCTTCTGCCCAGCATGAAAATATCGTCGCGTACTACTTGTGGATTATAGGTCGCGTAATTCCGGGTTTCACCGCCTTCATAATGTAAACGTTCGGTCTTGGCATTGGCTTCAATCGGCAAGTGGCAGCCCGAGCAACTCGTGGTCCAGGACGAATGGCAGGAATGGCATGACATTTTTTCATCGTCATGCGCGTATTGCGATGATGGAACGCTGGTGCCCCAGGCTTGCGAAACACGCCCGGCTGCACCGTTGCTCATGGTTTTTGCACGTGCTGCTTTTGCGTTGTAATTCGGATTGCCGGGCGTGATTGAATCTTTTACCAGCGACATTTTCCATTCCAGTTCGGGGTTCAATGCGGAACGCTGGAAAAGAGTGCCATCCCGCCATTCAAAACGTTTGCGTCCATCTTCCGTTCGCAGCAATTTCATGTCCCGGCCACCGGGTGATGCAGCCGGTCCGGAAGTAAATAAGGTCGGATATTTTTTACTGGTACCGTGGCAATCAACGCAGGTCACTTCAATCGCGGCGGCGACTTCGCCATAGATGTGGCCATTGCCGTGACTATCCTGTTCGAAATGGCAGTCAACGCAATGCATGCCGACATCCATGTGGACCGAACTTAGATGCACGGATTTTTTCATCTTGTCCGGATCTTCGTCACTGATCGCGCCGCCATCCTTATCGAGCAGAGTACCTTTGCGATCACGCTTGAACACGGCACGGAAATTCCAGCCATGGCCGTGGTAATCGGCGAACTGGGTGTCTTTGAGTTTTGGGTTCAATTTCGAAACATCGGCCAGAAATTCCGGATCACTCCAGTTGCCACGAACCGCTGCGCCTTCGGGATTGCGATTGAGTACTTCGCGAATCTCGGCAGCCGTCGGGTATTTCTGTTTTTCCGGCCACATGAAAGGCGCATCTGATTCGTAATCCCACATGGTGTTGCCGTAAAAACTATTCACGAAAACATTCGGCTGATGCATATGGCAAACCATGCATTGCGAGGAAGGAATTGCACGGGTGAATTGGTGTTTCAGCGGATGTCCCGAAGTGGTTTTTGAAATAGTCGGATCATTCGTCTGCGATTGGCCACGATTGCCGAATGCTGCGTAGGCACCGGAATGTTTTGGATCGCGATCATTGGCATAAACGCTGTGGCAGGCGGTGCAGCCGGAAGAGCGATAATCACCGGCCTGTTCATTCGTGCCGAGGAACCAGAGGTGCGGATCATTCAATCGGGTTTTGGTGATGTTGATGACCGGCACTGCAATACGACTACCGGTACCGGGACCGCGATTGGATTGTTTGATGTCGGGGCGGCCCGGATCATCCAGTTTTTGTAGTTGCCCCGTGTTATTTGGCAGGCCAATTTCCGGAAATTGCGTATTGATCACGCGACCACCGCGTTCAAATACGCGGAAGATGTCGGCAGGCGGAACCGTTTCCCAAGCAGGCAAAGGTGACAGGCCCGGAAGGATTCCCATCGCCGTCATTTCAGGCGTTACCGGCACCGGATTTTTTATAAACGCCGGTTGACTATCGGCAGTGTAGGACTCGCCAAGAATGTAACGTTTGAATGGCAGGATACCGTTGTTGTAAGACGCGCCGCCTAAAAGCATGGCGCTGCTCGACATCAGGCTGCGTTCGCTGGCCTGGATAATCGGCAGATGACAGGCACCACAGGCCAGCCTTGCGACACGTAAATCACCGGGATTGATAAAGCGCACAAACTCAGGTGCTTCGCGATTCAGCAGCGTATAAGTACGCGGCGGATTTCCGGAAGACGGATATTTCCATTTGATCGGATAGCGCGATGGAATATGCGCCTGCGACATCGCCAGTTGATATTTGCTTGAGTGTGCGCTTGCGTAGTCCGAGTCATCGGGTTTTACGGTGCCGGCATTGCCGCCATGGCAATCGGTGCAGCCGAGTATTACGGCAGGATTGCTGTGCATCGTGCCGTGGTCGCTACTAGTGTGGCAGCTTGCACATCCTGCTGATTTTTCTAGCGCGAGTTTCAGTGTTTGTTTTTCCGGCGCGGCGGCTTGTGCAATATAGTTGTGCGATATTGGTTTTGCTTCTTCAGATGCATCGGCCGCCATCATAAATGCAGTGATGATGGATGCAGTGGCGATGAAAACTAAAACAAGGCGGACAAGAATGGTGCGCATTAAAAGCTCATCAATAAATTGAACAGCACGGAGTATTGCGTGTTGCCGTGGTCGGCATCGAATAATTGCTTGTAGCCCTTACCGGGTAACAATGCCGCAACCGATGCATTCAGCACGATGTTTTGCGTCATCAAAGGACGGTATTGCATGCCGGCGGAAATATCGACGCCGATATCGGTGCTGATATTGCCTTGATTACGCAAAACTTCCAGCGATGAAGTATCGACAAAATCCAGTTTTGAAATATTGCCGATTACTCGCAACTGTGGCGTAAAGTTGAAATCAGCGCCGATGCCGAGCAGGGTTAAACCGGGATTGACGAAATTGGATTGTCCCTGGTCTTTCGATGATCGCAGACTGGGAAGTAATCCGTTGCGGCCCGACAGTGCCACGCCGCCGCCGCCAATCAAGGGCACGGCTTGCCGGATCCAGAAACTGGTATCGGCGCCGGCGATTTGCGGGTTTTCCAAAATGGCATCGAAACCACTTTCCTTATCGTCGAATGGGTCCTTGTCGCCGCTGGCAGCAATCGCAGTGGCGCGAACACGTATCCAGCTGAAATCACGCGATAGTTCGGC
>JBDTTC010000411.1:0-6499 GCA_039930825.1 Arenimonas sp. | reverse complement strand
GCACGGACAAACTTAAAACCACCACTATTTGCAAATAATAAGCGGGGAAAATCCGGGCGAAACGACGTTTCGTGTAGGTACGCAGATCCGGGTGAGCTTGATTTCGTCGTAAAGCTTCGGCAAAAGGCAGGCTTAGCAGGAAAGCCGACAGCGTGAAAAAAATATCCACTCCCATGCCACCCATCGCCATTAGCCATTCCAAAGGTTGCCAAAGATCACCCGCATTTCCAGCAATCATGTAAGCATGTAGCAATAAAACCCACAGCGCTGCTAGCCCGCGTATCCCGGTCAAGCTCGGCCATGAATTCTGAATATCATTGTGAGCCGGCCCTTCCTGCCGGAATCTTTTATGCCTTTTGTTTGGCTGAGTCTTCATTTGACGTAGTATGCGTATTAGCGCTTAGGCCCGCCAGATGAACGCACGTTAGAATGTTCATTTACGCAATGTCCAAATCGAGCATCTCATTGCGTTTATTCATCAATATCACCGCATAAAAAGTTTTAGGGGAACACTATGGATTCATGGAACTCGAGCATCGGTAACCACGGGCTTACAAAGCGTTACGTGCTTTTGAAACGATTCTTGCTGACAGCACTGGTGCTGCTTATGGGCTGGGTGCCGCAAGCTTTCGCGACCACGGGTTGCGAGATTTTCATTACCGGCCCGTCTTCTGCCACGATCAATGTTTCAACAGCCCAGCCATTTTCAGTCATTCTGCAAGATACCGGCGGCGGCCCCTGCCCTGCGGCCAACCTGACCTTTTCCACCATCAGTGACACCACTGGCGGCGTTGTACTCCCAGCACCCATTGCTGGCGCCACCTTTACACCCACCGGTTCGGTATATGGCTTCAACGTGACTACCGGCCCTACCGGCGGCGGTAACGCGGTGATTCAAGTGGATTGCAGCACCTGCTTCAACGGCTCGCTGTTTGTGCAATTCAACTTGGCGACAAACAATGTTTATGCGTTTACTCCAACGTCACCAACGACAGTCACTACCAATCAATCAAGGCCCTATACGCTAAGCACCAATCTGACGGTTAATGGCACGGGGTCTGGCGCAACCTATTCCACGACATTCCTGATACCGCCCAGCGGTCCGTTTCTTGGAACGTTTGCCAATTCTGGCGCAGGCGACGCAAGCTTCACCGCATTGAATACCACCCCTAGTACGTTCAACGTTCAGGCATCCGTCGGCTGCCCAACGGCGTTGCCAGGCTGTCCACCACCGCCGCTTACGTTCACGGTGACTGTTGAACCTGTCGCCGTAACCTCTGTCTCTGCCAATGCAGTTGGTATTGCCGCGGCTGGCAATACCACGATGATTGCCCGCTATGGTGGAACCACTACCGTGGTAACCCCGGGCTATGTGATTGGCTGGACCACAATCAGCAGACCTCCCGGAGGCGACGATGTTATTAGCGGCATAACGACCACCAATGGCGCTGGGCAAACGCAAGCAGGTTTCACTGCGACAGTGCCGGGCGTTTATACCGTTCGTGCTTCAACGACAGACACATGGCCTACTGATACCTTCGAAGATTTCACGATTACTGTCACCGCGATTGTGCGGACACTGACAGTGTCTTCAGGCAATGCCCAAACCGCACCCACCAGCACCGCATTGCCCGCTCCATTGGTAGCGCTTGCGCAAGATAACGGCGTCAATGCACCAGGCATAACTATCAATTGGACGACAACGGGCGGCACTTTAAGTGCTGCTACTTCAGTTACTGATGCTGCAGGCTTGGCTAGTATCGGACTTACGTTGCCAGCTACTGCCGGGCCGGTGACCATAACCGGAACACGCGCCGATGATGGAACGGCTTTCGCAACGTTTACCGCAAATGCTAGCCTCATAAAAACCTTGGCGATCTCTTCCGGCAATGCACAAACTGCGCCCACCAGCACAGCATTACCCGCTCCACTGGTAGCGCTTGCGCAAGATAACGGCATCAATGCACCAGGCATCACTGTTAATTGGACGACAACTGGCGGCACCTTAAGCGCCGCTACCTCGGTTACCGATGCAGCAGGCTTGGCGAGTATCGGACTCACATTGCCCGCAACTCCCGGTCCGGTAACTGTTACGGGAACGCGAGCCGATGATGGAACGGCTTTCGCAACGTTCACCGCAAATGCGAGCCTTATAAAAACCTTGACGATCTCTTCTGGCAATGGACAAACAGCACCCACCAGCACAGTCTTGCCTTTGCCGCTCGTTGTTCTAGCTCAGGATAACGGTGTTTTTGCACCCGGCATTACCATTAACTGGGCAGTCGTTTCCGGTAGCGCCACCTTAAGCGCGCCCACCAGCGTAACGGACGCGGCGGCAGGCTTGGCAAGCATTAATGTCAATCTTGGTGCCGTGCCAGGACCGATTGTGATTACCGGCACGCGTGCAGATAACATTGCCGCCGTGACCACTTTCAATATTACTTCTACGTTGACCAGAACTTTGATCATCGTTTCAGGCAATAGTCAAAACGCAACGCCGGGCTCACCACTGCCTGCACCCGTTGTCGTAAATGCAAAAAACAATGGCGTCTCGGTTGGCGGTGTAACGATTAACTGGACAATCACTCCCGGCTCTACACTGGGCGCTGCCAGTAACGTGACCGCAGGAACTGGTACGGCTTCAAATACGGCAACTCTCAGCAGTACGCCCGGCGCGGTGTCCATCACAGCAACCAGACAGGACGACCCCACCGTATTCGTTACCTTTGTTGTCAACGGGGTTAGCCTTGCGGGAATTCCGAATTTGAATCCGCAACAATTCGCACTCGCAGACGCGCTCGACACGATCTGCTCGAACCTCAACACATTGGCCAGCCCAACGGCCGCACAAATTGACTTCAAGGCGCGTTGTCAGGAACTGGCTAACAATGCCGCGTCGAATCCAAGCGATGTAGTAAAGGCGCTGGATGAATTATTGCCCGACGCCCAAGCTGCGCAGGCACGTGCATCCATGTTAACGGCCTCCCGTCAATTTCAAACCATCAGCGCACGTATTGCGGCACTTCGCAGTGGCACCCAGGGCGGCAGCTTTGACGGCCTGGCACTGCAAGGCAGGAACGGAAGCGTTTCCCTCGGCGGACTAGTCAATAGCCTGACCGGAGAATCGTCCGCGAACGAAGTAGGCGCAGACTTCCAGCGCTGGGGCTTTTTCGCCAGCGGCACGATTGGTAGCGGTGATGCGAACGCGGCCGGAATAACGCCGAGTTTTGATTTCGATATCCATGGTTTAACCGTGGGCGTCGATTATCGTCAAAGCGATAAATTTATTTTCGGTGCAGCCATCGGATACACCAATCAAGATACCAACCTCGCCACGGGCCAAGGTGGCGTGGACGCCAGCGGCTATACCTTGTCGGCTTACGGTACCTATTTCAAGGACAATAGTTGGTACACCGATTCGGTAATTACTTTCGGCAAAAACAATTACGATCTGACCAGACAAATTTCCTACACCATCCCCGACGGACTCGGCGGTTTCACCACGGTCAATCAGACCGCACGCTCGGATTCCGGTGGCGATTTGCTCAGTTTTGGTGCGACCTTCGGACGCGATTTCCAAAAAGGTGGTTGGAGCATCGGACCTTATGGCCGAGTGCTGTACACCAGGTTGAATTTTGACCGAATTCAAGAAACACTGGTTTCTTCCGGCCCAGGAGCTGGCCTAGCATTGATAGTCGAAGAACGCAGCCTGGATTCGCTAGCCAGCGTATTAGGTGCAAAGTTCACCCGTGCGATTAGCACCAACTGGGGCGTATTAACCCCCCACTTCCAGCTTGAATGGGAACACGAGTTTAATAGCGACCCTGGCGCTGCGACTGCTCGGTTCGTAAACGACCCGACAGGGACAGAAATCACGCTCAGTGATTCTCCATATGATGCCGATTATTTCCGCATCGGCTTGGGTTTGTCAGCGATCATGAGCAAGGGACGCTCGGCTTTTATGTACTACGACAAATCCATCGGTCGAGATGGCATTACCCAGGACAATCTGGCACTGGGGTTACGTTTAGAGTTCTGAGTCCTTCTATCTACTGTTAAAAAGGCCCGCAGTGCGGGCCTTTTTATTGTATGAATATTTTATTTAATCCGAGCTGTTTCCCGTTCTTTCTCGATCATCGTAAATATTTCTTTCGCTGCCGGCGTCCACACGACCCAGGCGTGGCCACCTTTGCGAACAAATACATGATCGGGCTTGAGGAGTTTTTGCAGTGGTGGCATTACAGCGCTCAATCGATCGCTTTCCCCGTATGCAAGCCATACATTGTCACTACGCGTAATACTGCTTGACTGCCAGCTTTTTAAATAACGCCATAATTCGCGGTCAAAATTATTTCCATCAACTACAGCAGGCACCGGACCTGCGTCCCAATTCTCCAATCCGCCAGACTCTTTGATTTGTCCGAGCACCTTGCGTCCGCCCAGATAGGGAGCCAACAAAACCAAGCCGGTAACATCACCGGGATATTCGCGGTCATACATGAGGGCTCCCATTCCACCCATCGAGGCACCGGCCAGCCATATTTCTTTATAACCACGCTGACGCGCAGGTAAAATAATTTCCTCCCGCAAGCGCCTGGGCATCCGGCCTTCCATGTAATAGGCAAGACTGACACCTGTCAGCGTTACGTCCGCTTCCGGCATTGCAGTCTGAATCGACTCGGTAATGCCACTGGCCTTCAACCTGGCAACATCATCACCGCGCCCCGGCAACACTACGACCAGTACTCTTCCGTTACCATCCCGAGACGAATGTATTTCTTGTAAAGGAATCTTTATCTGTGTGCTGCCACCCGGCAAACACGCAGTCATAGTGAAAATGGCAGCTGCCAGAACAGCGTATTTTAAATATCGTGGATTGGCTGATTTTATTTGATTTAGCATGGCTCGCCTTTTTGAAAACCGATGGGCTGTATTGTTTTTTGTACTGAATTTGGCAACTTATGAGTACGATCCGTACATTATCCGCGGGCAAATGAAATCCGTGTGTTCGCCCCGACATGCGTAGTTTTGGCATACTTTCTCATCACAGGCACATAGGAATAAGTCGTGCAGGGCAAATTTAAATGTTTTCTAAAAACTGCCATGATTCTGCCAATAGGATTACTCGTCATGGACGCCTCTCCGGTGGCTTATCGCGATGCGTCAACCGTTTCCGATATGCGCGGAGAAATTTCAATACAGGCAGACCGTATATTCGAAGGCCAGAAAATGGTCAACTTTTTTTCCGCCTTCACCAAAGAACCGGAAGATGGCGCTGCTATACACAGGATTCCGAACACACGCCAGGCCGGATACATTTTCCCAATCCAACAAATCCACCGTTATCAAGATGTCGACCAGACAATCAGGCTTGAAGGTACGATTTATATACACGGGAACGCTAGCAAAATCGCATTGCCGCTGCTAAACAAGTACTTTTCAAATGCTGGCGGCAAAAGCAGGCTCGGTACGCTATATGTTTCCAAAATACATTTTCAGCAAGCTGCAAAGTATTCAGGCAATGCAGTCGAAATCAGTTGGCTCGATCAAGCCGAACTAAACAAATATACAAAGGAAAATTGGTCGCCGGAAAACAGCGGCAATGGGAAAATGATCGTAGGTTTAACGCAATTAGGCAGTGACCAAGTCAAGATCAATCCTGTTTACGCCGATTCACGCAGTATGCGAACGGCCTTTTCCGGCTGGCCAATCAATCCGAAACAATTGCGAGATACCATAAAACATACCAGGGGTGTTTTTGCACATGAAATGGCGCATGCGATGGGACTCTCGCATATGCGCAATAGCACCGGCTCAATAGTGTCTTATAAATATGGCCGATCCGTGAATGGCGAAGATGCCAGGGCAATCTGCCTTTTGGTAACGAACAATGACGAAAAACTATGCCCCAAATGATCCTGATGATTATGGGGATATTTATCGAACATAAAAACGCCACCCCGATTGTGATTGCGTTCTAGAACAAACCCTGACGCTGACCATGTCTAGCGAGATGTGTTTTAGCAAGCAGTGGCTTTGCTTGCCATGATCAAGCGGGTCGCCGCTATGCGGCAACCGCACAAAGTAAAACGCCACCCCGATGGGATGGCGTTTTGGGATAAAACCCTGGCGATGACCTACTCTTGCATGGCTTGAGCCACACTACCATCGGCGCGGTTGCGTTTCACTTCCGTGTTCGGGATGGGAACGGGTGGTACCACAACGCTATGTTCACCAGGGAGAGGGTGGAGGGTCGCATTCAACCGATGGTTTGGTTAAAGCGCACACGCTCTCATTTGGTTGCTTCAGAACGGAGAGTATAACACTCCGCCATCGGCGTATAAGGTCTTGGGATGTAATTAGTGTTTGAGGTTTCGTCTCGATGTTTCGCGAGGGTTGCTCTATTAAGTAAGAGCTGGCGCTTCTACGATGCTTGAACTCGTAAAAGCAACTTGAGGTTATATGATCAAGCCGCACGGATCATTAGTATCAGTTAGCT
>JBDTTC010000410.1:0-4887 GCA_039930825.1 Arenimonas sp. | reverse complement strand
ATTCGCTTTGACTTTTTGTATTGCTTATCTTTTCCCACCAGGCTTGGCATTGCCTGTCTTCTTCGGGGCTCAGGGTATCGGGATCATCTTCATTATCCGGTATCACGCGACCATAACCGCCGTTCGGTACAAAGCCGCAGCCGCCTCCCAAAGCCAATACCGAAACCTTACAGACTAATTTTACGGTTGGGTTGCCGGGTACGGGAATCTTGATTTCTTTCGTTGTTTTTTCCACCGCCTTGTCAAGCAATTCGCCCAGAATACTTTGGTCGGGCTTCCATGCCTGATCAAATTGCGTTGGATTGAAAGCAATGGCGGGAGGAGGACGCTTCAACCATGTGCCGGCCAACTCGAGATCCGGATTCTGGAAATCAAAACGTTTAGTCGCAAGATTTGTCTCATCGAATTTTTCTATGAAATCAACCGGCACTCTTACACGACCGGTATCGTCATAAATGCTCAATTGCATAACCGTATTTTTTTTTACTGGATGCGTACTGGCAATAGTCTGAATAGGCAAAGTTGTCGCTATTTTTATATCGTGCCGCTTTTCATTCGACGATTTGCCTACGTGCATATCGGGCATTACTTCAAAAGGTATTAGCCTTGGTTCCGGCTGGATAAAGTCCAGCACGGTGATGATTTCTTCGGGCAGTGTTTTTGTCGCCCTTAATTCATCGAAAAGCCACCACAGGAATAAACCGTGCAGACCAATCGCGAAACAAAATGGAAAGAAACGCTGCAAAAAACCTGACGAATTTTTAACATCATTTTTTACAAGTCTGGTTGGCGCGTATGCGTCGAGACGTATTAATTCATCCGCTACAGATTGTTCGTTCATCAATTACACATTGCCCTGGTCGGGGCATCAGAAAACGAAAGCGCAGCAAAGTTCCTGCGATATTTTATGCAGTACGTTCGATATAGGGATTTTCACCCTTGTCATGATCGGTTGCATCACGCACTGCCTTTAATTCGGGAATACGGGCAAGCAATGTTTTTTCGATACCCTGCTTCAATGTGACATCGGCCATACCGCAGCCTTGGCAGCCACCACCAAAACGAAGATATAAGGTGCCATCAGCATCAAGCGAAGATAGTGAGACATTACCTTTATGCGATTCAAGCTGCGGATTGATTTCGGAATCCAGCAGCCATTGCACTCGTTCAATCAAACTGGAATCGCCTTTCGGGGCTTCGCCTTTGATACGTGGCGCACGAATATTGAGCTGGCCGCCAGTCGCTTGCTCCAGATAATCTATTTCTGCACCATCAAGAAACTTGACGCTGGCAGCATCCACATAGAGCGTAAAGCCGACGCATTCCAGCGACCATTCATCACCAAGCAAATCACCGTTATCGCAAAATTCCAGTCGCGCATCCGCACGTGGTGTACCCGGGTGGACGGCAGAAATGCGAATACCTACGGCGTCGCCGCCTTGGCTATCGAGTAAACGGCGAAAATGGGATTGGGCGGTTTCGGAAATTGTGATCATTCGGCAATTTTACCGCATTGCAGGGTAAAATCGCATGAATTATAGGAGCGCCATCCCATGTCTATTCTTGAAACTTTAGCTCAGCGTCACTGCAAAGCCTTGAAAGGCGCGGAACACCTGCTTCCCAGCGATACCGTCACGACCTATTTGGCAGCGCTGCAAGACTGGAACCTCGTTGAAAACGACCAGGCGATCAGCAAAACCTTCCATTTTGACAATTACTACAAGACCATGGCCTTTGTGAATGCCCTCGCCTTCATCGCACACCGTGAAGACCATCATCCCGACCTCGGTGTTCACTACAACCGCTGCGTCGTCCGTTTCTCGACACACGATGTTGGCGGACTTAGCCAGAATGATTTTATTTGTGCGGCTAAGCTAGAGCGTCTGGATTTCTAGTAGTTCGCTAACTTAGTTCGTCGGGCTGATTCCCGACGAACTATGCATATTACAAGCCCATAACTTATCTATTATTCTGTAGCGGCATTTGTATCAGAACTAGGTGTTTGCATTATGGCCGGATTCTTCAGCCACTTGAGGACATCCTGTGTCAGCGCCTTACTTATATAGTCCAGTGTTTTACATCCAGTTGATTTACCACCGCTTGTTGCTCTTCTTAGCTGGAAATTGCCCAAGAGCTTCCCGTCTTCCATTAGCTCGCCTCGCAGGGCAATCCATTTGGGACCACTAAATCTCATACCACCTGCCGTGTGCAGGTTTGTAACTGTAATTATCAATTTCTTGCCAGCAACTGTGTCAAGGTCTTGATCTGTAGAAATCACGGCCCCTTTGGATTGGGCGACAACATCTGCAGGCATTGTCGTATTCCAGGTACATTCATTGCGAGCCGCTGCATTGCCTATCTGATCATTTAAATAAGGGAACTTAGAACTGATTGTGATTTGATCACTGGCAATTGCAGTGCCGGCCATACTGCAGAATAAAACACTGACCAGCATTAAAAAGACTCTACTTCGTGAATTAAGAACCAACATAAATAAATCTCCATTAAAAAATAAAATTATAAATTCCTGTTTGTACGCCGCAATTACTGTCCCCCACCATGAGCGGCCATAATTTTTCCAAGAGTTTGAAGACACTTTCTTCAAAATATGGAACGCAATACTTTTGGCAAATTGTCATTCGTTATTGCGCGGCTTGGCGATATTTTAGCATTGTTAAATCCCGCCATACTTAGTGATCAATCTGGTAGTTCAGATGTCCAAGCATGAAGCAATTGATCAACCCCAGAGCCATGTATGCAGCATGTGCGGACGTATTCGAAATTATTTGCGATAATCCGGGCTTCAGGTCACAACTGCCATGTGCAGTAATCAAGGAAGCTTCATGTTTACAAAAGCAATCGTTCGTGCACCTGCTGCAAATTTCGCCAATGGATTAACGACGGTAAAGCTTGGTATTCCCGATTACAAAAAAACCATTGAACAACATCAGGCTTATTGCGTTGCTTTGCAACGATGCGGGTTGGTGCTGACGCATCTTGAATTCGATGCCGATCATCCCGATTCCACCTTTGTCGAAGATGTCGCAATACTAACTGAACAGGGCGGCATTCTTACTCGGCCCGGTGCTGAAAGCCGTGCTGGCGAAGTCGCCAATATCAAATCAGCAATCTTGCAGTTTTATTCCGAACTGGCTGAAATCGAAGCGCCTGGAACCCTGGATGGCGGTGATATCTGCGAAGCTGGCAATCATTTCATCATCGGCATTTCGCTCCGCACAAATGAAGCCGGTGCCCGTCAATTGGCTGACTGGCTTGCAATACACGGCTATACATTCGACTTCGTGGATATATGTGCCGTGCCGGGTATTCTGCATTTGAAAAGTGGTATTTCCTACATTGGTGATAATCGAATGGTAGTGATAGATGCCCTCGCCGATCACCCGGCTTTCAAAAATTTTGACTTAGTTCACGTGCAAGCCGATGAAGACTATGCCGCCAATTGCGTACGCGTCAACGATCATGTGCTGATGGCCAGTGGCTTTCCCGTTTTGCAGAACACGCTTGAAAAATTGGGTTATTCCGTCATTCCACTCGGCATGTCCGAATATCAGAAAATGGATGGCGGTTTGAGTTGCCTCTCGTTGCGTTTTTGAATTTTCAATCACCAAATTCGAAAGCTATTCGCTTCGTTTAAAAATTTTTTGACCGATGAAAATCACGAGAATTCCAAGTCCAATATAGATTGCCCACATTACTCGATCATGGAATTGTTTTTCTTCGGCCAATAGCTCGTCGGTGCGGCGTTTTTCTTCTGCAAGCCGGATTTCATCCGCAACACGTTTTTCTTCTTCCAAACGTTTATTTTCGAATTCTTTTTGTGCAGTCCCGGCTGCAAGCCTTGCGGCTTCTAGTTCTTCCGCGGTAGCTTCGTGTGGCTGGATCGGATTGCCATTTTCATCCGTTGGCACTGGTGGCTTTGGCAAGTCTGGGAGTGAGAGCTTCGTCAGATCGGGCGGTGTCAGGTTGGCGCCACCTTGTGCATTGATCGGTGAGCTGAGAAAAATCGTAAGCATACAAACTGCAACGGCAGCCCAGTATTGTGCTTTCATAATAGTTCCCCTCCCCTGATGCGAATCGCCATTCAAGGTTACTCCAAATTATTCTGCTTCGAAATCCGGTTTGCATCGGTACTCGCGCAGATTTAAGTCGTATGTATACTCACCTTATCCGGCATTTGGGGAGCTAGCAGATTATGGCCACATTACAACGCCATTCTTTTTTGCTAATGCTTGGTCTGGCCACTCTGGCTGGCTGCAGTAAAAGTGAGGCTCCACCTCAGGTTTCAGCTTCCATGCCCGTGCCGAAAGCAGCTCCTGTCGCCAAACAGATGGTACTCGACCTGACTCCCAAGCGTCTTCAGGCATTGGCACCGCTAGCTGGAAAAAGCCCCGTCATTTTTGGCGAAGCGCCTTCCGGCAGTTACAACTGGCGCTTTGGGCCCAGCGAGGACGATTTAGTAATCTGGGCCAGCTACGAAGCAGCATGGTCGGCGACAGAATTCTCCAGTGTCATTCTCACCTCCGGCTACACCATCGAAAGCGACCTGTCACAGCAACTCAATATTGCGGCGGCTATTCTTGCAATGGACAAGTCCGATCTTGAAAAAAAGATCATGCCGACGCAGACCATGGATGGCCAGAATGTAAAAGTATTCGGCAAGGGTGAATTCTCGAACAACGGATTGAGAGTCCATTACAACTTCGAGGATCAGACTGGAATCAACGGCCACCATAAACCAGACCTAATGATCGCGATCCTGCCCGAAACATTCCGTAACTTTTCAATCGAACAGGCCAAGAAAAAAGGAAAGTGAATCCAAGTAAGACTGCGTGTCAATCCTTCTTCAGCAATGTTGCATGACCTGAC
>JBDTTC010000409.1:0-5064 GCA_039930825.1 Arenimonas sp. | reverse complement strand
AGCGGTCACTATCGGATTCATAACGCATAGGTTCGGTCAAACGCCCCTGCGCTTCCAGCCACAGATCATCCTGCACCGCCAGTTCACTAACGGTTTGATTTGCAAAAAATTCGTTGGTAACACGCTTTGAAGTCGCCTCGGCTGCAACCGCTTTGACACCGTTTTCGCAAAATTCAAAAGTCGAATTCGGATTTCGATCCGGCCAAGCGCAGCCCGGGCAATCAAAGCCTTCGCTCTGATTGGTGCGCAATAAGGCTTTCGCACCGCGCGTGACGATGCCTTCATCACGCAAGGCCTGCCAGGACCGTTTCAATGAATCCCATCCGCCGGCGGGTTTGGCGTAAGGCTTGATGGAGTGATCGGACATTTTTTACTACTTCAAATATTCCGAATGGAAAGTTGCCAGCAATTTATTTTCGGTATTGAACAGCTCGAGTGTTTCGCCTTTGATTTCATACCGGACCGTGTCTGCAATGGTTTTGAAGAAGGCCGCTTCCTGCTGCATTTGTTCTTCAGGACAGCCCATCTTGGTGGACATGGCGGCGTCGAATTTTATCGATGCCCCATTGACGGTATAGGCAGCAGAACCACGATTGCAGGCCGTCACGATACTCGCCTGCGACTCTTCCGCATTGAGCGTCAGCGATGCCATCCGCTGGCCCTCACCGGTCTGTATTGCCTTTCCGTCCAAGCTAGTCAATGCCCACAAGGTATTACGCAATTCCGCCCTTGATACCGACCCGGCGTTGTCTTCGGGAGTGCTTTGACAGGCGGAGGCCGATAGCATCAATACAACAAGACTGAAGTGGATAAGTTTTCTCATGACGCATTCCGATAAATTATCCGTTTACGCTAACACAGAAATTATTATGTCGATGTGTTCAACGCATATTGCGCCTAGGAAGTGACTTTGTTTTTCAGCTTCCATTTAGCCAACACGTCGGCTTCGCGTTCGGCACTCAAGCCGGCTCCCGGCTTGGCACGGCGTTCGGCCGTTAGAGTATTCCAGTAGGCAAGCGTGTCGCGTACGGTGCTCTCCAGTGAGCGATAGATCAAGCCAGCGTCCAAGGCTTTCTTCGCGCTACGTTGACCAAAGCCCGCTTGATCGCCGTGTGCCGGAATCCAGCAAGGCAAATCCATCCAGGGCCCGACATTATTTTCGGCCAGAAAATCGGCAGGCACCCAGACCGGCTTACCGGCCTTTGGTGCAGCCTTCAAGCAGGCATTCATCAGCTTGCCCATCGTGATGCTGCCAGCCTGTGCATCGGCATTAAATATGCCTGTGTTTTTTTGTTCAATCAAATGCAGTAAAAAGTTTGCAAGATCACGCACATCGATAAATTGTGTCGGTGCATTCGGAGATTCGGGCGCAAGAATATCGCCGCCACGGGCAACTCGTACAGGCCAATAGGTAAAACGATCGGTATTATCGCCAGGCCCGACGATCAAGCCCGGACGAACCACCGTCACTTTGCCAGGCATCGCGTCTTCAGCTGCTTTTTCCGACAATGCTTTCAAACCGCCATAGGTTTCATTGCTGACTTTATCGACATTGGGATCGGGCAATACGATTAGCTTCGAACGTTCATCCAAACCTGGCTTATCCATTTTTGCATAAACGGAAATGGTGGAAATAATCAGGTAGTGCTGCACTGCTTTTTCAAGCAAGCTTGCCGAACGAGTAACGTCGGCAGGCAAATAGGCCGAGGTATCGAGCACGGCATCCCAGGTTTTGTTTTCCAGGGCGGACAAATCACTTTTGCGATCACCCTGTAACTGTTCGATGCTTTCGTAACGCGGGTCCTTGAAGCGACCCGGATTTGTTTTACCGCGATTGAACAAAGTAAGTTGATGACCTTTGTTCAATGCCGCCTCGACAAAATGAGGACCCAAAAACCCGGTGCCACCCATCACTAAAATACGTAGAGGCTTTGCTCCAAGCGAAGCTTTAGCGATTGCCTGCGAACCAAGAGCAAGCGCGGCGCCGGCGGAAGTGCTGGCAATGAAATGACGTCGTGAAATCATGATTTTTCTCCCGCTTAAATAACGATCAGCTTGTGCCTAAAAAAGTCAAACAGCCATGCGCCAAAGGTCATGCAACCCGTCAGCTTGGATCTACCTCGGGCGAGTCGCGATCATTACCGCCGCCGGCAATTTGGTTTCTTGCCTTGGCTGCCAATGCTTCGTACTTATCGCGAAATGCATCCAGCGTTTTTTCATCGAGCTCTTCCAGATCCAGCAATACATTGTGTGCGCCTTCCATGCAACGAATTAATTCATCCAGCTTAATTTGTATTGCCTGGGTGTCGCGATTCTGGGTATTTTGAATCAGGAATACCATCAGGAAAGTAATGATGGTCGTTGTCGTATTGATTACTAGTTGCCAGGTATCGCTATATTGGAATACCGGCCCGGTTACCAACCAAATCAAAATAAGCAGCACAGCGAGATTGAAACAGGCTGCTCGTCCGGTAAAGCGCGCGGCCGCTTTGGCCATGCGGGTAAACAAGCCAACTTGATTCATGGTGAATTTCCTTCGATAGATTGCAAACGCAAATAGGATATTTCCGGCGGTACTCCGAAGCGTACGGGCAAAATACTGGTGCCAATGCCCGGAGTAACGAATAGATCGCGATTATTTTCCCGCACATGTCCGATTGCATAGCGAGCGCCATATTTCGAAGGCACGATCAAGCGACCAAAAAACGGCAAGGCGACTTGTCCGCCGTGCGTATGGCCAGCAATAAGTAGCGAAAATTCGGATGAAACGACATCCGGAAATACATCGGGACTATGGGTAAATGCCAGTACTGGCGAATGCGCTGGCACCATTGCGAATGCCTGCAAATAGTCATGCTGTCCTTCATTGTAGTCACTCAGGCCGACCAGCCAGAAATGGCATTGATTTTTTGCGACCGGTATTGCGCGATCTTCCAGTACAGTGATGCCGGCGTTTTCGAGCGCCAACTTTACGCGTGCGCTATCCAGCCAGGCATCATGATTACCCAGTACGGCATAGACTTTTGCATGCTTCAATAATGGCTTTAGATGCTGCGCCGATTCTTCCGGTGCGATGAAGCTGCCGCCCAGTACTTCCTGGATCACGAAATCACCCGGCAATAAAACCAGGTCCGGTTTCTGTTTTTGAATCATCGCTACCAAGCGGTCAATTTTTTCCAGACCGATGTAAGGTGCGCCCGCATGAATGTCCGACGCAACAGCTATACGATAGGAAGAACAAACCGCGGGCCAGGCAGGCAAAGTGAGCGTGTAGTTTTTTTCCGTAAGCCTTGAAGGTTCCCAGACAAAAGCCCAGCAAGCCAGCACAAAACCAATTAGCAGTAAAAACCTGGATAATCGGTTAAGGTTTTTTCTGGTTTTTGCCAGCATGACGACTATTTCATCCTGCGCTCGTTAAATAACGCTCAGTCTGTTTCTTTCGATTCAGGCAATAAATCTGGCGATTTTGCTGCATGCCAGCCGAAGTAGCCGGCCATACTGGCGACACCAACGCAGATCAATGCGTAGCCGGTAAATGCAACGCCTACAAGCGACAGCCCTTTCATTGCCAGTGAAACCAGCACATCGCCAAAACGCCACACTGTGGTTTCGATAAAGTTTTTACCCTTATATTTTGCTTCCCGGTGTACACGCGTGTACAGGCTATCGACCGCCGGCTTATTCATACCGTAGGTACCGGCACGCGTAGCTATCAACATCAGAATAATCGATGCCTCGCCAGCAAACACGCATATCACTGCCAATATCGCATTCAATACCGCCGGAATCACCAGACCATAGCCAGCACCGAGTCGAAGTAGAATCCATCGTGTCACACCCACTTGCAAAATAACTTGCAAGATATTGGTAACTAAATCGATATTTGCATAGACCGTTTTTCTGGATTCACGATCGGCGTAATGGGCTCCTATGTAATCGGCCCCTAAACCATACGCAACCGTGGCGATCGCATCGCCCAATAGCATCAATACCGCCATTTTTCTCAGAAATGGCGAAGTAAAAACCTGCTTCAGCCCTGCAAAAATATCCCCGCCGATGACTTCACTCTCTACCTGTTTGCCGGCGAGTATCGAACGCTGATTTTTTGACATGTTTAATAAAGCGAAAATACACAGTAGTGCAATGCCAAGTGCAACGCCAGCAGCTATCAACAGAGTCTGCACCGGCAAACTTCTTGCAATTAGCGGGCCGAGAATTGCTCCTACAGTGCCGCCCAGGGCAATCACTGGAAATAAACGCTTGGCCTGTACTGCATCAAATATGTCGGCCATCAAGCTCCAGAACACCGACACTACAAACAAGTTAAAGGTACTCACCCAGACATAGAAGATGATGCCGAGCAGTCTCGGCCCAATCCTGTCCTGAATAGCAAAAGCGGGTACAAATGCCGCAATACACAAGATAAAAAAGATGTAGATAGCGGGAACGAATTTCTCGCGAGGAAACTTCGAGACAATGCTTCCGAAAACAGGCGTCAACGCCAGCATCACCAGAAATGTGCCAACCCAGAATTGCCAAAGATTGGTGGAACCAACGGCAGCACTAAACTGGTCACGCAAAGGCCGCAGCATGTAGTAGGACGCAAGCACGCAAAGGAAATAGAAAAAAGAAATCGCCAGCAAGCGTCTTTCTTCCGGCTCTGCACCGGTTACGATGGCCCACATCGAGTTTTTGGCGGTGCGTATATCAGATTCGGTATTCGCCATTCACTATCCACATCGTCATTACGCTCGAGATTGTATATTTATGCTATCACGCTCACATTATGGCTATTTCTCGAGCAATTACTCTAGCCCAAGCGCCTAGCCTCGCTGCGTTACGGAAAAAAGACTGAATGCCTGTGTACGATTACATCATTGTAGGTGCCGGTTCCGCCGGTTGCGTCTTGGCCAATCGCCTGAGCGAAGACCCCAGTATCAGCGTGTGTTTGCTTGAAGCGGGTCCAAGCGATTGGCATCCGTTTATCCATATGCCCGCAGGCCTGGCGAAACTGGTCGGTAAAAAAGGCGTGAACTGGGATTACAGCACGGCGCCCGATCCGCA
>JBDTTC010000408.1:0-15181 GCA_039930825.1 Arenimonas sp. | reverse complement strand
TCTTTGTTTATCAACTGCGCCCAACTCGGTGAGTTGCTGCCAGCCATCGGCGATGGCTTTTGAATCGGGGGCGTCGATAAACGGAAAGTCTTCCAGCCGTCCTAGCCCGAGGCTGAGCATGCGCAGAATAACGCCAGATAAGGAAGCACGTAAAATTTCGGGGTCGGTATATTCCGAGCGCGACTGAAAATCGGCTTCCGAATACAGGCGATAGCAAATACCGGAAGCAATTCGTCCGCAACGTCCCTGTCGCTGGTTCGCGCTCGCCTGCGAGATCGCTTCGATATGCAGTCGATCCAGTTTCTGTCTTGGACTATAACGCTTGATGCGGGCAAAACCGGGGTCGATCACGTAGCGAATACGCGGCACCGTGAGCGAGGTCTCAGCCACATTGGTGGTCAACACGATACGACGCTGAGGACCAGGATTGAAAACACGATCCTGATCTTTTACCGATAGCCTTGCATACAAAGGAAGTATTTCGGTATTGCGATATTTTTTACGTTCGAGCAGATAATGCGCATCGCGAATTTCACGCTCGCCCGGCAAAAAAACCAATACATCGCCCATCGGATCTTCGCGGGTAATTTCATCCGCTGCACGAAGAATGGCATCGCTTACCGAAATATCTTCCCGAGCTTGCAGCGCATCCTCGCCTTCATCCGATAAAGCCTGTTGTTCACCGACGGGGCGATATCGGGTTTCAACCGGGTAGCTTCGACCTTCTACATTGACAATTGGTGCGTCGTGAAAATGTTTTGAAAAACGATCAGTATCAATCGTGGCCGAGGTAATGATAATTTTTAGATCACGGCGTTTCGTCACCAAATTACGCAAATAGCCAAGCAGGAAATCGATGTTCAAACTGCGCTCATGTGCTTCATCGATAATCAGTGTGTCGTAACGCGACAACCATTTGTCCGAATGAATCTCGGCCAGCAAGATCCCGTCGGTCATAAATTTGATATAGGTGTTATCACCCACCTGTTCGGTAAAACGCACCTGATAGCCGACCGCGCCCCCCATCGGAACCTGCAGCTCCTCGGCAACGCGGCGTGCCACCGCACGTGCCGCGATTCGGCGAGGCTGGGTACAACCAATCATGCCGGCCTGGCCCCGGCCAGCCGCAAGACAAAGTTTGGGCAACTGCGTTGTCTTGCCCGACCCGGTCTCGCCAGCAATCACCACCACTTGATGCTTGCGGATCAGCTCGATAATTTTTTCGGCTTCCCGCGCAACCGGCAAATCCTGGTCAAAAACGGGGATCGGAGCTCGTTCGGCGCGCAGGGTCTTTTCTTCACAGGATCTTTGATAAACCGACTGGAACGATGGCAGCAAAGCCATATCGTGTTTGGCTGCATATTTCGCCCACAGTGCATGCAGCCGGGATTGATCGCGGCTCATCGCAAGTTTCAGATCCGGTCGTGCCGGTTTTGTGCTCTCGTTTAGCGTCATGTTTATAGGAAGGCAGTGGCTGACAAACCAGTCAAAATATGGTTTGAAATGTGACTTGTTATTCAGAAAAAGCGGAGTATCTTGACTAGTATGTTAATTGACTCTGTGCGGGAATTACCTAGTTCCTTATTGTCACATTGTTAGTGAGAATTCGTAATGAAAATTAATCAGGGCACTGGCATAGCGCAATTTACCCTGGTGCCGAATACCTGTCTCGCTTGCTGCCCGACAGCCATACCTTAGACCAGGACTTCAAATGTCGAGCACGGTTGAAAGCATAGTTCGCAGCACCGATCGTCGCAGAATCGCCGAGTCATTGGTGTTCGCGATGTCCGATGCCGTCGTGCTTTCGATCAAGACGCGGGCATTCGCTTGGAATATTACCGGCCCTTTCGCAGCGTCCCTGCGCCCCATGTTTATTTTACAGCACAAGGACATGGAAATTGCGATTGAGGAAATGTCCATGCGCATACGTTTTCTGGGCAACCCCGCACCGACGGCATTGAGCCAATTATTGTCCCTTTCAAATATCCGTGAAGAATCCGAAGTGCTGGAATGGCGTGAAATGGTAAGCCAATTAGTACAGGACCAAACCATCGCAGCACAATCTGCTCGGCAAGTTTACAACTTTGCCGAATTGACTACCGACACCGCCACTCAGGAACTCGTTGCCAGACGGATTACACGGCACGAACGTAATGCTTGGGAATTGAAAGCGTTGCTGGAATAGATTTTCCAGTCGCTGATTGCAGAAAAGTGTTATACCAAATCCAGTCTTCAGTGAATGGTTCTTAATATACGTATCATTCCTAAAACAAGATAAATATAAGCGTGCTTACACCAAATCCTTAAATATGCATTTAAAAGTTTTATTCGATGCCCATTTACTCAAAAAATAACTGAAGCACGGTGGGATTGCCGTGCTTAGCTCAATACGATGAGAAAAATGAAGAGCGAAGTTAAAATATTTTTTTGGGCGCGTAGCATCGCTGTACGATGACAGTAAGCTAATGCTCAATATTCGACGAGACTTTTTTTCCAGAATCGATATTGGTTTTCGATAAACGCAGTGCATTGGCCACCACCGATACCGAACTCAAACTCATCGCTAATGCGGCAATCATTGGCGAAAGTAGTAAGCCAAACAGCGGATACAGAACCCCAGCCGCGATCGGCACACCGATACTGTTGTACAAAAAAGCGAAGACAAGGTTTTGTTTCATGTTCGCCACCGTGGCGTTCGAAAGCTCGATCGCCCGCTCAATACCTTCCAGATCTCCTTTCACCAAGGTGAGTTGTGCCGTTGACATCGCAACATCGGTGCCGGTACCCATGGCGATACCGACATCAGCCGCCGCCAATGCAGGAGCATCGTTGATACCATCACCCGCCATTGCGACACGACGCCCTTCGGCTTTGAGTTTATTGACCAACTCCAGCTTGTCCTGTGGTCGCACTTCACCGTGTACTTCATCAATAGCCAATGTTTTGGCAACGCTGTTCGCCGTAGTGAGACCATCGCCGGTTGCCATGATCACGTGAATACCCCTGGCTTGCAGTGCTCGTAAAGCACTTGGGGTAGAGGTTTTAATCGGATCAGCCACACTAATCAAACCGGCCAGTTTTCCATCAATGGCTAAAAACATCACGCTGGCACCGGTGGTGCGCCGTGTCTCGGCCTGTTGTTGCAGACTTGAGATATCAGCTCCGATATCGGCCATTAATTTCGTATTACCCAATGCCACGGTTCTGCCTTCTATAGAGCCGCGTACACCAATGCCGGTATTGCTTTCAAAGGCTTCTGGTTTGGTTATAACAAGATTTCTTTTTCTTGCTTCATTGACGATGGCGGCGGCCAAGGGATGCTCGCTGCCTTGATCCAGACTTGCGGCGATGCGAAGCACTTCATCTTCGCTGTTGTTTGCAGTAGCAATGACAGTATCGAACATCGGCTTGCCAACTGTCAGCGTACCGGTTTTATCAACGATCAAAGTATCGATTTTTCGCAGGTTCTCAATGGCTTCGGCATCGCGAAATAAAATCCCTGCATTAGCCGCGCGGCCAGTCGCGACCATAATCGACATCGGTGTGGCTAAACCCAAGGCGCATGGACAGGCGATAATTAAAACAGCGACGGCATTCAATACGGCGTATACCCAAGAGGGTTCGGGGCCAAAAAATCCCCAGACTAAAAAAGTCGTGAGCGACGATGCCAGTACCGCCAATACAAACCAGAATGAAACTTTGTCAGCCATACGTTGCATGGGTGCACGCGAGCGCTGCGCCTGAGCGACCATTTGCACAATCTGCGTCAGCATACTGTCAGCGCCAACACGGGTGGCACGCACGACCAATGCACCATTAATATTGAGTGTGGCACCAATTACTTTGTCGCCAACGGTTTTTGATACCGGCATCGATTCGCCGGTGAGCATGGATTCATCAATACTGGACTGGCCTTCTACCACCTCGCCATCGGCGGGTACTTTTTCGCCTGGCCGAACCCGTAAGTTATCGCCCAAATGTACGTGGGTTAAAGGAATGTCTTCCTCGCTGCCATCGGCGTTGATGCGCCTTGCGGTTTTTGGTGCGAGGTTCAACAAGGCTTTAATAGCTGCCGAGGTTTGCGAGCGCGCTTTGAGTTCGAGTAGCTGGCCGAGCAAGGTCAAGGAGATGATCACGGCGGCGGCTTCAAAATACACGCCAATACGGCCATGCTCTTGAAATGAATCGGGAAAGAATTGCGGAAATAAAGTACCGACGACGCTGTAAGAATAGGCAGCAAATACACCGATGCCGATCAGTGTCCACATATTCAAATTGCGGGTACGAATCGATTGCAGGCATCGCACAAAGAATGGCCAGCCGGCCCATGCCACCACCGGGGTGGCAAGTGCGAACTCCAGCCAAGTGCGGGTATCTGTGGATAGCCAGACTAAACGATGGCCTAACATGGCGAGCAATAACACAATGACACTCAATGGCAGCGTCCACCAAAACCGATGCGAGAAATCCCGTAGCTCGGGATTGTCGTCATCGAGTATCGGCATTTCCGGTTCCAATGCCATGCCGCAAATCGGGCAAATACCAGGGCCGGGCTGACGAATCTCGGGATGCATGGGGCAGATGTAAATCATACCTGCCGCCACTGGTACTACGGGAGCCGAGAGCGGCTCTGCTTTCGGCGTAAGGTATTTCGACGGGTCGGCAGTAAACTTTTCCAGGCAACGCGCAGAACAGAAAAAATACTCTTGTTGTTGATGAGTGGTCTTGAATTTTGCGGTGACGGGATCGACTTTCATCCCGCATACCGGGTCCAGCGCTGTCGCTGACTTATCGGTCGCGCCATGACTGCTGCAGCATGCGGCTTTGGGTGCCATTTCATCTGGTGAGGAATGCTTATGTTCGTGATTCATTTTCTTTTCTCCGAAGCAACGTCTGATTTTTCGCAGCGCGTCGCAGAATCGCTTTTGGTATTCAAGGATATCGAGTCCGCTTCTTTTGCACTGCTCGCTAGCGCACCTTCAGCGTTCGTCAAAGCGGCAAGAATGGGGCAGTCGCTGATGTCGCCATGTCCAGGACACGCGGCAAGCAATAAATCGAGTCCGTGTTTAATTCGTGTCAACTCGTCAAGCTTGTGATTGACATCGAGCAGTTTGGCTTCGGCAGCCTGCCTCACACTGATCATGTCGTCATGGCTTCGATCAGACAGTGTCAGTAGTTCGGTAATTTCATGTAACGAAAACCCGAGTGCCTTGGCACGTCGCACAAACTGCAAGCGCCCCAAATCCTCGGCGTCATAACGACGATATCCCGAGCCTTGCCGCTGTGGAATGGGCAGTACGCCTTCGCGCTCGTAATAACGTACTGTGTCGATGCTGACGCCAGCTTTTTTGGCGAGCTCACCGATTTTCATGTCAGGCAAAACGCCGCAGCTCGGTCGCGCTGAGTTGGCCATCGTGATTGCGATCCAGGTGCCGAAAGCAGGCAGCTCGGACTTTCTGATCGGCGGTTTCGCTTGGGCTGAGTTGGCCATCCTTATTTTGATCGGTATTGGTCAATTGTGTGGATAGACGATGTGCTACTTCCATCGCCAGTTCGCGGCACTGCCGGTGTTTCTTGATACCCGGACTGAACTGGCCTTTCGCGAAAGCTGCGGTACTGCCAAGAACAAAACTAATCACAAATATGGCTGTAATGATGGTTTTCATGGTGTTTCTCCCGATGAGTCACTCAGTGGGGCGATGGGCAATCCATCGCCTCTGAGTTCCTGTACAGACAGCTTGCAGCCTAGACCCTAGTCCAGAGTCAAGCGCTTATTTATCCTCATGACTTTTTACTGCGCGATGACCAATGGATATGCACGATCTTCCATCCTTGCGGCGTCTTTTTTAACAGCATGGTCTCGGTACTGAGTAACAGGATTTTCTTGCCTTGCTCGGTGGCCTGAATTTCACTTTCGGTGGCCACCCATGCAAGGTTTCCTTCCGCCTGTGCTTGTCGATAACGCTGCTGTATGTGGGCGCTTTGAAGGAAGTTGGCATCAGCAATCGCGTGGCCTCCCATGTACTCGTCGCGACTGCGTTCGGAACCACCGCTTTCGAGAATCAATACTTTGGGATCGAGCAAGTTTTTCGCGACATCCAATTTTGCCGATTGAATGGCAACGGAAAAAGCATCGACCACTTTGACGGCATCGCCGGCAGCGGGAGCAATATTTTGCACAAACACAGGCTTGCCCATGCTGGCCACTTTTTCTGGTTCGTGTGCGCTTGCCTGCAGGCTGAAGGCAAGACAAGCGGCCAAGAGCATCGTGCTGGTATAAAAACGATTATTCATGATGGGACTAACTCCTGAACGATGTTTGTTGAGTGTGTTGTCATTATTTTGTGCGGGTAATGCCGGTCAGAACTGCTGCCAGTTTTTCATAATTGGCCTTGCTGCCTGCCTGGTCGCCGGCATCACCGGTTTCATCAAGGCGATCAGCCAAGGTGCTAACAAATTTCACTTCGCTTTCCAATTTTGTTTTGTCTTCCGCCGACAATGTTGGTGATCGTTCTGGCAATGCCGCGACAAGATCACGAATGGCAAACGCCATATGGTGAACATCCTTCAAATTGTTAGCGTCAATCGTGGCTTTCAGCTCGCTGCTTTGTTTATCGATAGCCATCCAAATACCGTCCGCGCTGTCGGGTATGGTGGCTGGCGATTCGCTTTCTGATTCTTCTTCGGCAACCGCTGGCGAGGTTGGTGCTTCGGTCGGTACCGAGGCAGCAGGTTCGGATACTGCTGGTACTTGATCGGTGCTGGCTGCTGGTGCTTCATTGTTTTTACAGGCTACTAAGCCGCCAACGATGATCAGTAAGAGGCCGAGTTTTTTGAAAGTTGAAACATTCATGAGTGATACTCCTGTGTGATGAAAAGAAAATGAAAAAATAATTAACAATAGTGGGTTGCGACGTTCTATTTAGCGGGTTGCACGGTAACGCCAAAGGGCAAAAACACATCCTTGCCATCCACCTGTATTTGCGTGAAGAGTTTCAAGAACCCCGCGTGTTTGGGCTCCAGATGAAAATCAACCATCGGGCCACCACGATCGTTTTCTTTGCTTGGTTCGGTGCCCATCGGATGCACATGCGAGATCGTTTCCCAATCTTCCGATATTCCGACAATGTGGCCGTAAGCCCCCATCACGGGTTCCAAGCTGGCGAAGGGTTTTCCGTCACGCAGAATGTTTACATGTCCCATCGCAGGCGCACCTACAACTAAAGGAGCATCAAAAGACAAGCTCGCGGTGATGTTGCCTACCACCGCAGTGAGTGCAGGCAGTTTTTCTACCGGTACCGCAGCGCCTTTTTCATTGATCGTAAACATTACATATTCTTGTTTGCCGCCGATGGCTTTGACATCCAGCCACAAGTGATAAGGCCGATTGAATTTTGGCGTGAAGCTGAATGTCCAATCGCCCGCTTTGTCTGTCGGCACGGGATGTGAATGGCTGTAATCGGTCAGGCTTGGATCAATGCCCAGCACATGCACTTTTTGGGTATGGGCAATTTCAAAGGCCTCCGGCCCCATCACTTTGCCGCTCATCATGTCGGTGATATGCAGCGTGACCTTGACGGGTTTCCCGCTGCCAAATTCGCCAACAACATCCACGCTTGCCTGGGCCATGGGCATATTCGGGTCCATCGCATCCGGGCTCTCTCCCATGTCCATGCCATCATGATCCATGGCGTGCTGCGTGGCAGGTAAGGGATCTTCTGCATTGGCCTGCGTATTGGGCTCGGGCTTTGAGCAGGCCGTTAATGCAAGTGCTGCCACAATGGAAAAAGTCAGTGCCAGTTTTCTAAACGGTAATGGGGAAATCATAGGGTTATCCTTGGTTGAAGAATGACAGCGTTGTGGTTTTTGCGACGGTCACGCCATTGCTCGACGCGGTAGTAGACGGTCGGCACAACGACCATGTTTAAAAGCGTGGCGGTGAATAAACCGCCCAAGACCACTTGCGCCAACGGGAGCTCCAATTCTTTGCCGACCGGTGATCCAAACATCAGCGGTAACAAACCTAACGCCGCTGTCGCCCCCGTCATTAACACGGGGACCAAACGATCAAGCGTGCCTTGCATCACCACTTCATCGAGGGGCTTGCCGGCTTGTCTTAATTGGTTGTAGTGCCCTACCAAAATAATGCCGTTGCGCGTGGCAATGCCAAACAAAGTGATGAAACCGATTACGGCAGCCACGCTCATGTTCGCGCCAGCCAAATACAAAGCAACAATGCCGCCGATCATTGCCAGTGGCAGGTTAAACAACACAATCAATGCTTCATGGAAAGTACCGAAAGCTTTGTAGAGCAGCAGCAAGGCGCCGAACAGCGACAGCGCACCTAGGCCAAACAAAGTCCGGTTGGCATCGCGCTGGCTCTCGAATTGACCACCGTATTCAATGTAATAGCCCGGTGGCAATTTGAGTTTTGCGTTGATCTGTTTTTGGGTGTCACTAATTACGGCACTTAAATCGCGACCGTGTACATTGAATCCCAACACGATGACGCGATGCACGTTTTCCCGGCTGATGGAATACGGCTCGTCTTGCACTTGAATATCGGCCACTTGCCGCAGCGGAATTTTGCTGTTGGCGCCGACATTCAGTGCGGGGGCATCGACCAATATTTCACGAATCGCTTCCACTGTGTCGCGTGACTCATTCTGCAATCGCAAAGAAAGATCAAAGCTCCGGCTGCCTTCCAGCACACTCGACACCGTTTCGCCATTCAAAGCGATTTGAATGTCGTCGGCCACCTCGCCGACATTGATGCCGTAACGCGCCGCCTTCTCACGATCAATTTTGATGGTGACCTGCGGCACGCTGATTTGCTGTTCCAGATTGACATCCACTGCACCGGGTACCGTTTGTACGATGGTTTGCGCTTGCAAGCCAAGCTCGTACAGAGTGCTCAGATTTTCGCCATAGAGTTTGATCGCAATTTGCGAACGCACGCCCGATTGCACTTCATCCATGCGATGGGCAATGAATTGCCCCACGTTGAACACCACGCCAGGGGTTTGTGCCAAATCGGCTCGTATTTTTTCCAGCAACACGTCCGCCGGCATGTTCGGATCTTTATCGAAGTCCAGCCGGACATCGAACTCGCTGAAATTAGGTGGCTGCGCATCTTCATCCAACTCGGAACGTCCGGCTCGTTGGTTTATGGATACCACCTGCGGATACTTCAAAAGATCATCACGCACTCGTTGACCCAATCGCATGGACTCGTCCAGTGATGTGCCGGGCAAGGTGGTCATGGCAATGATGAAATTGCCTTCCTTGAACTCGGGTAGGAATGAAAACCCAAAGAATGGCAACAAGGCTAAGGAAGCAATTAACGCAGCGGCTGAGATCCCGGTAACCAAACCAAATCGAGCCAAAGAAAATCTCAGGATGCGGGTAAAGTGTCGCTTGATCCACAGCACAAAACCGGTTTCTTGCTCGTGCTCGCCTGGGCCTGCCTGCGGGTGATCGGCATGTGCCAACGCTTCATCATCATGGACTTTTAACACCACGCCTGTATCGGCGTTTTTCTCATCGCGCTTTGCCAATAACAAATAACAAAGCGCTGGCACCATCGTCACTGCGACCACCAAAGAAGCGGTGACCGATGCGATGTAGGCAACCCCCAAGGGGCTAAAAATGCGTCCGGCCAAATCCTCCAGAAAAAAGATCGGTACAAAAATCAGAATGATAATCAGCGTGGCATACACAACCGAGTTGGTGATTTCGCGCACGGCATCAAACACCACCACCGGAGTGCCACGTGGTTGAGCCAAGGCACGATTGAGTCGAAGTCGATGCACGACATTTTCAACAGTAATAATGCCGTTATCGACCACCTCGCCAATGGCAATGGCCAAACCGCCGAGCGTCATCGAGTTAATACCAACGCCCAAGGCATTCATGACCAACAAACCACCGACAAACGATACCGGCATGGATAAGAATGTAATGAATGAGGCACGCCAATTCATCAAAAACAAAAACAGCACTGCAATCACAATCAGAGCACCTTCCACCAAGGCCACATTGAGATTGTGTACCGCCGATTCGATAAAATTGGCTTGACGAAATACTTGCGTATTCATGGTCACGCCGGGCGGCAATGCTTTATTTATTTCGGCAAGCGCAGCTTCGACTTTATAGGTGGTAGTAAGGGTGTCTGCACCGTAGGCTTTGGATACTGTGCCGATCACCGCCCGATCATGACCAAAGGCAGCATCGCCGCGCTTAATCTCCCCCCCAAAGCCGACATCTGCCACATTACGAATCGTAATCGGTACACCATTGCGTAGCGTGATCACGGTGGCTTTAATGTCATCCAGAGAAGTGATGCGGCCAATCCCGCTGACGATTAACTCTTGTCCAGGACCTTGCACGAAAGCACCGGGCACATTGGTGTTCGCGTTTTGCAAAGCTGCGCGAACTTCTTCGATGCTAATGCCATAGGCCTGCATACGCAGCGGATCCATACGTACCTGATATTGCTTGACTTCCCCACCAATCGAAACCACCGATGCAATGCTGCCAAGCGAGAGCAAGCGTGGCGCAATTTCCCAATCCGAATAGGTCCGCAGTTCTTGCGGAGACAAGGTATCGCTCACCAAGGAATATTTGACTAGCCAACCCACTGCCGATGTCACCGGCAACATCACCGGCGGTTGTGCGGTACTTGGCAATCGCCCTTGCACGTTTTGCAAACGCTCATTGATTAACTGCCGATCGAGATACACATCGGTGTTGGAGGCGAACACCACCACAATGGTCGATAAGCCGACCGATGTTTTTGAACGTACCGCAGTCACACCCGGCGAACCATTAATCGCGCTTTCCAAGGGATAGGTAATCAGCGATTCCACATCCTGCGGTGCCATGCCCGGTGCTTCGGTTTGAATCACCACTTGCGGTGGTGCGAACTCGGGGAAGACGTCTACCGACATACGTTGCAAGGTAAAAGCACCGGCGATAAACAGGATGATCGTCAACGCCAACACAATAAGTCGGTTATGCAGCGCCCAGGCAATCAGAAGATTAAACATGATTAATCTTCCTCGCTGCTAAGTGGCGCACCGCCGGTCAACCAAACGGTATAAACCTGTCGATTGCCTTGCGTCACTACCTCATCGCCAGGCACTAAACCGTCTTTGACTTCGGTGTATTTGTCGTCACTGGCACCGATGATAATGTCGACCCGCTCGTACGCGCCTTTTTGTTTCACGAAAACAAATTTCTCGCCATTGGCTTCAATGATAGCGGTATTGGGAATGGTGAGCGCTGCCTTATTCTCACGCAGAATGACGCCCACTCGGGCAAATAAATTGGGCTTGAGCAAGCCTTCGTCATTGCTCAGCTTTACCCAGACTTCGACCGTGCGACTCAGTGGGTCCAAGCTTGGACCAACAAGAATTATTTTCCCTGTGAAATTCTTATCGGGATAACTCAGTAGACGTACATGGGCGTTTTGTCCAATGACAATTTTCCCCAAGTCTTCTTCGTACACGCGAGCCACAATATTGACCTCCGAGCCATCGCGAATATGAAATAAAGTTGTAGAAGGTTCGACCGACTGCCCAACCGTGGCGGTCATTTGATCAATCACACCACTCATGGTGGCGACAATATCGACACTCGGTGGCGGGTTACCGACCAAGCGCGATTGCACGCGAGCAAGCCGCTGACCAGCGCGGACACTTGAGCCCAAGCTCACATATACCTGCGTGATTTGACCACTGATGCGAGTACTAACTTCGGCTTGTTTTCCGGCGACCGGTTTTACCTCGCCATTGAGGTAAAGCAACTCCACCATCGGACGCAAACCCGCCGCTTCGAGCTTGAGCCCCAGGGCTTTTTTTTGAACATCGGTCAGCTTCACCGGGCCTTTGACGCCACCACCGACTTTGAGTTGTTCGCCGTGGGCGAAGACATACGACATGCTAATCGTACCGATAAGCAATGCCGTTGCAGTGAGAACCCATTTCTGTGTGAACGTATTTCGAAACGATGAAAATAGTGTCATTGATCGCATGCCATCATTCCTTATTTTTTGTGTAGGGATAGGACGCGGTGGATACGTAATCCCCGGTCGCTGTGTGCATGCGCGATAGCGCCTGTAAAAATTGATCCAGTGTGCCGAGATATTGGGCATTCAATTCAGTCTGCTGGCGTTGTGCTTGCACCACCTCGAATACGGGGATGAGCCCTTGGCTGTAACCTTGTTGTGCCAAGCGCACATTGCGTTCGCTGATGGGAAATATGTTTTTTCTGTATTGCAAAAGCGAGTGTTCCAAACGCGCCACTTCCGCATGAATACCCGACACTTCGCTCGCGATACTCAAACGTAAGGCCTCGACGCGAACTTGTGCTTGCTCACGGTTGGCTGCTGCTTCAGCGAGCAGCCCTTGGCTTTTATTGAACAAGGGCAAAGGTATTGAAACGCTGATGCCAATGGCACGGCTACTACCTTGCGGTGGCACACCCGTGATGACTTGCTTGTCTTGCGAGAATTCCAGACCCACACTCCAATCCTGCCAACGCAAGGAGGTGGCCAGTTTTTTCTCGGCGTCGGCACGATCGATGGTGAGCATGGCGCCGCGTAAATCCGGGCGTAATTCGAATGCTTGCTGTTGAAGCTGTTCGAGATTTGGCAACGCGATGGTTTTGGGTAGCGGTTCGGAAATGCTCAGCGTCATCGTTGCAGGTCGACCGAGGAAAGTATTCAGTGAGACCAAAATCGATTGCTGCTCGTTTTGAAGTTGCACACGTTCCTGCACGAGTCGCTGAATGTCTAGCTGTACCGTGTTGACATCCAACTCGGAGACTTCCGCTGCCTTGAAACGATCCCGTGTCGTTCTGGCAAGTTTTTCTTCTATCCCGATGAGTGTGTTGAGCGACATCACTTGTTGTTCGATCACCACAAAGCGATAGGCCTTACTGGCAATGTCGCCAGCTATACGCCGCTCGGCTTCGGCAATTTCGACTTCTGCCAATGCGATATCGACACGGGCCACATCTTTTTGACGAAGCAAACGACCAGCGATTGGGAATTCCTGGCTAATGCCTACCGCGTTGCTGTATTCCCCCTCATTGCCAAACAGGCGATCGTTGCTGGCGGATAAATCCAGGCGTGGGTTAGACCGCAAACCCGCCTGGACCAGCCGAGCTTCAGCAATATCGACCGCATAACGTGCCGCTTGCAAGTCTTTATTATCCCGCCGTGCAACGTCGATCAATTGCCTTACATCCAGCGAGGTTTTTTCCATCGTCGCAGCGAGCGCAGTACTTGAAAACAAGTACGCAACGAACAGACCCATCAATATTCCAGGAAAGGACCTTGCGGATATTGACGCTAGAAAACTAAAAAATGACCTGCACGCCCGCATGCCACGGCGAATGCCGGGCTGAGGCCCCATATCTAAAATGAACATCTAGGATCTCCGATGTAACCAAAACAATGCCGACAGCGCGGCATGGCACCACTCAATAGAGTGATGCTGCTTTCAGGTTGAGATCAACAGATCGGTGGTCGCAGAGGCGACGTGCCGCGAGCAGCGGCGAAGGACAGGTCGTACAAGGATTGAATAGCGTCCGAACCTTTCAGCAAGAACGATGGTGCGGGAGAACCAAACAATGAAGCAACGGTGGAAGAACAAAAGCCCATGCCGCAACCGCAATTGCATTTTTGCTGACAGGCTTTGTCATGGCATTTGCTGTTCATGTCTGCAGAATGATGAGAATGTCTGGTAACAGCCGCCGTCTCAGACTCATGATGATGATCGGCAACTACGGCATCATCATGTGAATGATGATGTACCGCCTTACCGGCGTGTTCCTCAGCATGCGATTGCATCACTGCTTGGTCGTTATGGGTCATTGCACTTGCCACACTTACCATTACTCCGTTCGCAAAAATGGCGAAAGAAAGCATGAAATGAAGTGCTAGCCGACTAAATTGCATCTTGGCAGTCTACGACTATGCTTATTAAGCTGCAACTTTAGGCAAAGACTTATTTACTTTGATAAACGAGGACCAAGCTACTCCAACCCGATGTCAACTATGCTTATCTGTATGCGGTGGTCGTGAAGGATTCGAACCTTCGACAAAAAGATTGAGCGTTCTTTGGATGCCGTTCTTTGGATACCGTTAAGAAGTTCTGTCGCGACTTCCGTCGCTCCTACAGAAAGTGGTGGGTCGTGAAGGATTCGAACCTTCGACCAAAAGATTAAAAGTCTTCTGCTCTACCGACTGAGCTAACGACCCACTTAAATCGAACTGTGCTGATGCACTTTAATCTGTATTTGCATTTATGCGCCAAAGTATTGGCGGTGCAAACAAGAGCGCGAATTTTAGGCAAAACTCGGCTTCAGAGCAAGCAATAATTACTCTAAAGCATGACACCCCTTTAGATAGGCCTACGCATAGCGTGTTGGGTCTGCGATTCCGGCATCGTCAAAGCCCGCTGCGCGCAATCGGCAGGCATCACAACGACCACAGGCAAGGCCTTGATCATCCGCTTGGTAACAGGACACTGTGCGTGAAAAATCGACCCCTAGACGAATTCCTTCACGAGCAATGTCGGCTTTACTCATCGCAATTAGCGGCGCATGCAAGCGTAATCCTGCTCCTTCAACACCGGCCTTTGTCGCAAGATTCGCCAGATTCTGAAAGGCCGCAAGAAACTCCGGACGGCAATCAGGATAGCCTGAATAATCGACAGCATTGATTCCGCAAAAAATATCGTTCGCGCCCAACACCTCGGCCCAGCCGAGCGCGATCGACAGCATGATGGTGTTACGTGCCGGCACGTAGGTAATTGGAATGCCCTCACTCGCAGATTCCGGCACCGCAATATCGGAGGTAAGCGCAGAGCCGCCAATACTGCGCAAATCCACAACGACAGTTTTATGCTCAGCAGCACCCTGATGTTTTGCAAGTTCATTGGCGGCATTAAGCTCCGCACCATGACGCTGGCCATAACTGACACTCAAGGCATGGCAAAGAAAACCCTGCTCCTTGGCGATTGCCATCGTCACGGCTGAGTCCATGCCGCCGGAAACCAAAATCACTGTTTTTTTGATAGTCATCGAAGAATTCGCTAAATCCATTTTGTTCAATTTTAATACAAATTGCAGGGCTGGCATGCCAGCCTCTGCAGGGGCGCTTGCTTGCTGCGCC
>JBDTTC010000407.1:0-2441 GCA_039930825.1 Arenimonas sp. | reverse complement strand
TCCCCTGATTCAAGCGCACCCATTGCTTAAGCCGAACGATGTCGGCACTCGTCAGCCGGAATGCCAATGGATCAAATCAGAGATTCTGTTCGGTGGGAGGCAATCAATGGTTGCCAATTAGGAAACATTGTTCGCAAGCTTATCGACCCTATCGGTTTTTCGCTGCGCTTTGGCCATTAACATGTCGAATGTGGTGCTGCTTATGCATTACATTCGCTGTTATGAAATCTCGCTCAGATTCTGGCTACGCGGCACAGTCTGTTCGAGACGGTGGTAAACCTGCTTTGTGCCGGTCGATTCGGATGAAGGTCCCATATCGGCCAACGAATTGACCCGTGCCAATATTGTGTGGGCGAGCTCGAGTAGGGCACGAACCTTGTTCGAACGTGCTCCTTTGTGGCGAATTGCGGCGGCAATACTGATCGGACGGAACCGCCACGAAGGAAGCAGCAGTTCCAACTCGTTGGATGCGGCCCCCCTGAGAATGTATCCGAGCGGCAAGCGTGCAATTCCTGCTCCACTGACCGCAGCCGCATGAAGGACGCGGAAGTCATGGCTTAGAAACATGGAGCCAGTGGGCGGGAGCACGACACGTCGTCCGTCATCCCGGTGGGTCAAAACCCATTCGGCTGCCTGCCCCCTATCGGAGACCGCTCGTATTGTGGGGTGGCGGTCGAGTTCATTTTCTGAAGTAGGCCTTCCGGCTCGGTCGAGATATTCTGGCGAAGCTGCAAGCGAAGTCGGATGTGTTGCGAGAATCATGTCTCCCGGGTGGCGGTCCGGTGCATCGGTGAGATACACCGATGCATCAAGCCCGTACTCGATAATATCGACAGGACGATCCGACAGATGTATCTCGATGGATAGCTTGGGGTTTCGCATGAAAAGTGCAACGAAATCCGCCACGAGACTTTGCTCACCAAGCGCAGTTGGCAGACTGATCCGCAGCGTACCGCCGAGTTCATCAGAATTGGCGGCAATTGCCATCTCTGCTTCACGAATACTCTGAACAATCGCCTGTGCTCGCGGATAAAATTCGCGTCCCGCATCTGTCAGCACGAGCAGGCGACTACTTCTATCAAGCAGGCGAACGCCCAGGCTATTTTCTAGTGCGGAAAGCCGCTTGCTGATTTGAGGAGTCGACATGGAAAGCGAAATGCCGGCGGCGGCGAGACCGCCTCGCTCTACAACGCGCAGGAATATGCGTACATCGTTAATCCGTTCAATTCGTGTATTCATTTGTGTCGCGGTTACTCATGTTGGTGGGACATTCAAGAATATTGTTCGCTATCGAATGGCTATTGGCGAAACGTAAACACTATAAATTCATGCAAGCCGAAGAGTACCCTGTACAACTCCCAGAATGGGCGACAATAGCGCAGCTTGATGTGGATGACGAGATAGATTCCCAAAACACAATCATGAACACAATCATGGACACCCACAATTTCAAAGCGTTAAGGTGCGCTTGAAACCTACAATCTGATGTATCAAGTGTGGTGCGATGCAGCAGTACCTTGTGGGGCCTTGGTCGATTCAGGATGGTCGATTCAGGACACCCATAATTCAATACGGCTAATCGGCTTCATGCTTAGTGAGGTCGAACAGCTGATTTTAGTTTGCGATAAGTTATCCAAGTATTTATATCGCCCACACTCCATTCTCCCGTAACAGGAAAGCAGGGCGCCTTTCATTTCAGGCTTTCTGGATTTGCCGCGTGATGCCAATGCCTTTAAGCCAGCGTTGTCCGATGGCTTCGGCTTTTTCCATCAATTGTTCGGTTGTACCAATCATTCGCCAATAGCCTGAGCCAACAGCTTTCACTTGGGTGGACCAATTCGTAGCACTACAACCGGTTTTGCTTAATGCGGCGGGTGCATGCTTTGGAATAGCGCCTTTCTTATCTGGCCGCAGTTGTTGGCCGGTCCATTGCACTAATTCTATGTATTGACCTTGTTTTATCGAGAGCCTAGGTGCAAGCCCGATGAGTGGTTTAAGCGGTTTTTGTGCTTTTGCTTCATCGTCCCGACAGCTCAATACCCGTTGTTGAATGCTGGTGTGATGGCTGTGATCCAATCGTACTGTCATACCGGCGCGAATCGGGTTCAAATCGACGTAGGCCATGGCGACTAGAACGGCACGTTCATCGGCAAGCACCTGGCACTTGAAGCGGCCTTCCCAAAAGCGGCCAGTGCAATGGTCTTCACCATTGGCTGCACGGGCAATGGGTTCGTTAATGCAGCGCATTAACCAGGACAAAGAACAAAGCCTTTGTCGAAGCAATGCAATGCGCTGCGAGTTCTTTAGTAATTTTTGTAAACGTTGCTCGTTGTCTTGGTCGCGACACGGAAACAGCTGGCACCAGCGTTGTGCTACTTCGTCATCAGACCAACGCTGTGCGGCATCGACGTCCACATGCACAACTAAATGCAAATGGTTGC
>JBDTTC010000406.1:0-2593 GCA_039930825.1 Arenimonas sp. | reverse complement strand
TTTCGCCACGGCCGGCACAACGCAATGCTTTCGAAAAACAATTACAGCTCGCGCTTGAATGTGGCAAGCCTTTATTCCTGCATCAGCGTGATGCCCACGAAGATTTTATGGCAATGATGAAAAACTTTGATGGCCGTTTGAACAAGGCTGTCGTGCATTGTTTTACCGGCAGCAAAAAGGAATGCTTCGAATATCTCGATGCCGACTACTACATTGGTATTACCGGTTGGTTGTGCGATGAACGTCGTGGCCAGCACTTGCGCGAGATTGTGCCGCACATTCCGGCTAATCGTTTAATGATTGAAACCGACAGCCCCTATTTGTTGCCACGGTCCGTTCGACCGAAACCCAAGGTGCATAGAAACGAACCGATGTACCTGAAACACATTGTCGAGGAATTGGCGAAGGATCGTGGTGAAGATGTTGAAACCACGGCGGGCATCAGCACCGCGAATGCATTGGATTTTTTTAGCTTGTCCTGATTTCGTAGAAGCGTCCTTTAGGCGCGACAGTGCGAACCGAATTTATCGCGCCTAAAAGACGCTCCTACGAAAAGCGGAATCAGGAACGCAAGCCGACACCTTTCGTCAGCAAACGCAGGCCCAACCAGCCCAGACTAATGACGAAAAACAGCATCACGGCGAAGGCGGTCCAAAGTGGCAGGTCGCTGGCTTGTTCGCCCAGCAGGCCATAGCGGAAAGCATTGACCATATAGAAAATCGGATTGGCATGCGTGGCGGCTTCAGCCCATGGCGGCAATACTTTTACCGAATAGAAAACACCACCGAGGTAGGTCAGCGGCGTCAGGATGAAAGTTGGAATGATGGCGATGTCGTCGAATTTTTTTGCATAGACGGCATTGACGAAGCCCGCCAGCGAGAAAATCGTGGCGCCCAGAATAATCGTGCTGAACATGACAAACGGGTGCGGCACACGGACATGGGTGAAACACATCGCGATAGCAAGCACGATGATGCCGACCATCAAGCCGCGCAACACGCCGCCGGCAACATAACCCAGCAAAATTACCCAATTCGGCATTGGTGATACCAATAGCTCTTCGACATGTCGCCCGAATTTCGCGCCGAAAAAACTCGAGCTGATATTGCCGTAGGCGTTTTGAATGACCGCCATCATGACCAGACCAGGCACGATAAAGTCCATGTAATCGAAACCACCCATATTGCCGATACGGGAGCCGATGAGTTTTCCGAAAATTAAAAAATACAACGTCATCGTGATTGCCGGCGGCACCAAGGTCTGACCCCAGATGCGCAGGATGCGCATGACCTCGCGGCGTGCGACGGTTTTGAGTGCGGTGAGGTTGGGATTGCTCATGGGTTTTGAATTCTCGTGATGTCCATTTTTGAACATTCTTGGTATTGCAAAATTTTCATTTTACGGCGGCGGTGGCAGTAGCAGCGGCGGGGTTATTGTCACCGGTTAATTTTACGAATAGTTCTTCCAGGCGATTCACTTTATTACGCATCGAACGCACACGGATATTCGCACTATTTAGTTCGGTGAAAATATGATTCAGATCCATCGCGCGTGGCATTTCAACATCCAGCGTGTGATCGTCGGTTGCCGTTATGGTCACTTTTTCAATTTGTGGCAAGACTTCCGGTAACGCGCCTTCAATATCGAACAGGAAGCCTTCGACGTCCAGTTTCGACAGTAATAACTTCATCGGTCCCTGTTCGATAATCTGACCACGATCAATGATTGCAAGGTTGCGACAGAGGTTTTCCGCTTCTTCCAGATAATGCGTGGTCAGGATAACGGTCGTACCGGCCTGATTCGCCTCACGCAAGGTTTTCCACATACCGCGGCGGATTTCGATATCCACGCCGGCAGTCGGCTCATCAAGAATCAGTAATCTTGGTTGCGTCATCATCGCTCGGGCAATCATCAGGCGGCGTTTCATACCACCGGACAAGGTCCGCGACATCATCTGTGCCTTGTCCCACAACTGTGCCCGTTTCAATTCTTCTTCCGCCCGAACGATCGCAGTCTTACGATCCATGCCGTAGAAACCTGCGTAATTCACACAGATATCGAATGGTTTTTCGAACATATTGAAATTGATTTCCTGCGGAACCAAACCAATCTGCCGCATCGCTTCGCTGCGATTTTTCTGCAGGTTGATACCAAACACATTAACCTCGCCGCTGCTGGCATTCACCAGCGAGCTGACCACACCGATCAGGGTCGATTTACCGGCGCCATTCGGACCCAACAGCGCAAAAAAATCACCGGGCTGTACCGACAGCGAGACGCCTTTCAACGCTTCGACACCATTATCATAGGTTTTCTTCAGGGCACTGATTTCAAGCGCCGGCTGGGTTTGCATAGGGTTCTCCGGGTCAAAACGGGTTTTGACCTGTCATTCTTTGGTTGAATGCCTAGTATAATCGCGTTCCTTCTTTAAACTGCTGGCTAAAGCCCCATGCCTGCCCATTTTCCGCTTAAATTAGTCGGCAGCCGCATGCTGGCCCCCTCGGTTCGTCATTTGAGTTTCGTCCGTGATGACGGTGAGCCTTTGGATTTCATTCCTGGCCAGTTTATTCAAGTGCATTTTAATTACCCCGAT
>JBDTTC010000405.1:0-6166 GCA_039930825.1 Arenimonas sp. | reverse complement strand
ACCAGCGATCTGCGTGGCAAAAAATATGTACTGACTTGGACGTATCACCCCAAAGCCCTGAATACCGCCGTGGCAAACTCTGCTCTCACAATTGCAACACGCATGGGTATGGACGTAACTTTGCTTTGTCCAACGCCCGAATATGTGCTCGATGAACGTTATATGGATTGGGCGAAAAGCAATGTTGCGGAAAACGGCGGCTCGTTTAATGTCAGTCACGATATTGCTTCATCTTATAAAAATGCCGATATCGTCTATGCGAAAAGTTGGGGTGCTTTGCCCTATTTTGGTGCTTGGGAAAATGAAAAACCGATTCGTGACCAATACAAACATTTCATCGTTGATGAAGCCAAGATGGCGCTAACTAATAACGGTGTGTTTAGTCATTGCCTACCATTGCGTCGCAATGTGAAAGCGACCGATGGCGTGATGGATTCACCGAACTGCATTGCTATCCAGGAAGCCGGCAATCGCTTGCATGTGCAGAAAGCGGTGATGGCAGCTCTTTTGCGATAGGCGAGAGACGAGAGGCGAGAGGCGTAAAGCGTAAAGCCAAAAATCCAGCGTAATTTCATTCTCACAAGTTTTTTAAATTTTTCACAGGCCACATTCAATGTCAGTCAATAATACAGATGCATCTTCCACCTCCCACCTCCCGTCTCCCACCTCCCGCGACATCGTTGTCGCTTTCTCCGGCGGCCTGGACACCAGCTTCTGCGTGCCCTGGTTGCAGGAGCGCGGCTATTCCGTGCATACGGTGTTTGCTGATACCGGCGGTGTGGATGCCGAAGAACGCGCGTTTATCGAGAACCGTGCTAAAGAATTGGGCGTTACTTCGCATGTCACGGTGGATGGCGGCCCGGCAATTTGGTCGGGTTTCGTCAAACCTTTCATCTGGGCCGGTGAAGCCTATCAAGGTCAATATCCCTTGCTGGTGTCGGATCGCTATCTGATTGTAGAAGCGGCATTGAAACGTTGCGATGAATTGGGAACGAAGATCATTGCACACGGTTGTACCGGCATGGGGAATGACCAGGTGCGCTTTGATCTCGCAGTCAAAGCCTTGGGCGATTACGAAATCATCGCGCCGATTCGCGAAATTCAGAAAGAACATACCGAAGTGCGCGCTTACGAACAGAAATACCTTGAGCAACGCGGCTTTGGTGTTCGCAGCAAGCAGCAAGCCTATACGATCAATGAAAATGTGCTCGGTTTGACCATGTCCGGTGGCGAAATCGACCGCTGGCAGGCCCCGGGCGAAGGCGCAAGCGGTTGGTGCAAACCACGCAGCGAATGGCCTGCAGAAAAACTTCAGGTCCGCATTGGCTTCGTGAATGGCGAAGCTAAAACATTGGATGGCGTTGAAATCGCTGGCCACCTGATGTTGATCAAATTGAACCATCTGTTCGCGCAATACGGCGTAGGTCGCGGCATTTACACTGGCGATACCACGATCGGCTTGAAAGGCCGGATTATTTTCGAAGCACCGGGTTTGACTGCATTGCTGGTAGCTCATCGCGCTTTGGAAGAAGCCGTGCTCAGCAAATTGCAAAATCGTTTCAAATCCGATATCGCGAAAAAATGGATTGAACTGGTGTACGAAGGTTTTTATCACGATCCATTGAAAACCGATCTGGAAAGTTTCCTTGCTTCAAACCAAAGAAAAGTCAATGGTGAGGTCGTACTGGAAACTTCCGGCGCGCAAGTGACCGCCGTATCGATTTCTTCGCCACATATTTTGAATGCGAAAGGGGCGACCTACGCGCAAGCCGCCGATTGGGGCGTTGCCGAAGCGGAAGGTTTTATCAAACTGTATGGCATGAGCAGTACGCTTTGGGCAGAAATCAATCGGGAGCAAAACTGATGCTGTCGCGGGTGCTGGAACATCTGGATGCATTGGTATCGTTTGATACCCGCAACCCGCCGCGTGCGATTGGCACCGACGGCATTTTCGATTATTTGTGCGAAGCCTTGCCGGGCTTTCGCATCGAACTTAGTGATCATGGCGCGGGTGCGGTTTCCTTGTTGGCAGTACGCGGCGAAACCTCGCGATTATTCAATGTGCATCTCGATACCGTGCCCAGTTCGCCCGCGTGGACGGCAGACCCCTTACGTTTGCGCGTCGATAAAGAAAAAGCGATTGGCTTGGGGGCCTGCGATATCAAGGGTGCTGCAGCGTGTTTACTGACTGCTGCAGAAAACACGCAAGGTCCAGCGGCTTTTTTGTTCACGACTGATGAAGAAGCCAATGATGCACGTTGTATTGCTGCATTTCTTGCGCGCAATAAAGAGTTAGGTTTCAAGGAAGCCATCGTTGCCGAGCCCACCATGGCGCAGGCCGTACTCGCACATCGCGGTATTGTGTCAGCCCGTATGGTGTTGAAAGGTCAGGCCGGGCATGCTTCCGATGTGAACGCTCTTGAATTGAGTGCCGTGCATCAAGCCATGCGTTGGGGCGTGAAAGCGCTGGATCATGTTGAATCATTAAAGCATCTTCGTTTCGGCGGTTTGACGGGTTTTCGTTTCAATATCGGCCGCGTCGAAGGCGGTATCAAAGCCAATATGATTGCACCGAGTGCCGAAGTCAGATTTGGTTTTCGTCCACTACCTTCGCAGGATTTTGAACAACTGCATCAGACCTTCCGTTCTTTTACTTCCGAAAAAGTATTGGGCGAATATGAAGAAACATTTCGTGGCGCGGCCTTGCCTGCCGGCGATGTCGCGACAGCAGAAAATCGTCGCCTGGAAGCGCGTGATCTGGCAGATTCACTGGGCTTGGATATCGGCAATGCCGTCGATTTCTGGACCGAAGCGGCTTTATTTTCGCAAGCCGGCTTAACGGCATTGGTTTATGGCCCAGGCGATATCGCGCAAGCGCATACCGCAGATGAATGGGTCGCACTGGATCAACTCGCTACCGTGGTTTCGAAGTACCAGCAGATAATGGAGCTCAAATGAACATCGCACAGACGGTTTCTTTCACTACATCCACTCTCAGCCACACGTTGGCGGGGAGGTCGCTTCCAACAACATGCCATGTCGGTGCCAATAACAATGACTGATTTACGCTCTACCATCGTTCGTCTGCTGTCCAATATGGCCAGCCCGAAAGAGATTCAGCAATATCTGAAACGCTTTTCGAAACTCGATGCGGCGAAGTTCGCTGTCGTGAAAGTGGGCGGTGCGATTCTGCGTGATGATCTCGATGCGCTTGTTTCATCTTTATCGTTTCTGCAGCAAGTCGGCTTGACGCCGATTGTCGTGCACGGCGCCGGGCCACAGCTCGATATGGAAATGATGAAAGCGAAAATAGAAAAGAAAACGGTCGATGGTCTGCGAGTAACAACACCGGAATCTCTGGCTGTTGTGCGTCGTGTATTCCAGCAAGAAAATCTGCATCTGGTGGAAGCCTTGCAGGCAGTCGGCGTACGCGCCACTTCGATCACGTCGGGTTTGTTTGAATGTGATCTGTTGAATAAGCGTAAATACGGTTTGGTCGGCAAAGTGGTCAAGATACAAACCGATGCTATTCAAGCGGCGATTAAAGTCGGGTCGATTCCGGTAATTGCTTCGCTTGGTGAAACCAATAGCGGCCAGATTTTGAATATCAATGCCGACTGGGCGGCGAATGAATTGGTCAAAACCCTGCAGCCTTATAAAATTATTTTCCTGACCGGTACTGGCGGCTTGCTGGACGGCGAGGGCGACCTGATTGATTCAATCAATCTTTCGACCGAATACGAGGAGTTGATGAAACAGCCTTGGCTACATTCGGGCATGAAAGTCAAAATCGAGCAAATCCACGATTTGCTGATGCAATTGCCGCATTCGTCTTCGGTATCCATTACCAAGCCCGATGAACTCGCGAAAGAACTATTTACCCATCGTGGTTCCGGCACATTGGTAAGGCGCGGCGAAAAAATCAATGTGTTCGATAGCTGGAAACAATGTGATCGCAAGAAACTGCAGACATTGATCGAATCAGGCTTCGGGCGAAAATTGTCAGCCGATTATTTCAAGAATACAAAACCATACCGTTTGTTTGTCAGTGAACATTACCGTGCAGCCTTGGTGCTGACGCTGGAAAACGGTATTCCGCATCTCGACAAATTTGCCGTCAGTGAAGACGCTCAAGGTGAAGGTCTTGGCCGTGCCGCCTGGCATGTCATGCGATCGGAAGTGCAACAACTGTTCTGGCGTTCGCGTGCCGACAATACCATCAACGAATTCTATTTCGATGAAGCCGATGGCTGTTTGAAAGGCGATAAGTGGAATGTGTTTTGGTACGGGTTGGAAGATTTCGACCAAATCAAATACGCTGTTGATCATTGCCGGGCGCGGCCAGCAACACTGAAAGGTTAATTATTTTTTATGACGCAGACGAATACCCCGCAATGGGCAAAAACTGGCTTGCTGAAAGGCCGATCGGTCAGCCTGGAACCACTGGCCATTGATCACGTCGCCGGTTTGCAAGAAGCAACCCGTGATGGCGAGCTATGGCAGTTATGGTTCGCGTCGGTGCCGACACCTGAAACCACGCAGCACTATGTCGAGCAAGCCTTGAGTCTTCGCGAGCAAGGAAAAGCCATGCCTTTCGTCGTACGTGATGCGGAGGGTATCGTAGTCGGCAGTACGCGTTACGGCAATATCGATGCCGACAACAAACGACTGGAAATCGGCTGGACCTGGTATGCACAGCGCGCTCAGCGTACGGCATTGAATACCGAAGCCAAACTTTTATTGTTGAGCAATGCCTTCGAAAACCTCGGCGCGATTGCCGTCGAGTTTCGCACCAATTGGTTCAATCATCGCTCCCGCACAGCGATTGCTCGCTTGGGTGCAAAGCAAGATGGTGTGCTGAGAAATCACATGCTGATGCCCGATGGAACCCGCCGCGACACGGTTGTGTTTTCAATTCTCGATACCGAATGGCCGGCGGTGAAAAAGAATCTGCAGCATCAATTGCAGCGCTATAAGGCTGAACCATGACGGTAAAAATTGGTTTGGTTGGCGCACGTGGTTACGTCGGATCGGAATTGATCAGGCTGATTGAAGCGCACCCAGAATTCGCATTGGATTTTGTTTCTTCTCGGGAACGAGTAGGGCAGAAAGTCACGTCACATGAAGCCAGCTATCACGGCGATCTTGATTATGTGAATCTGGATGCCGAACAAGCGGCGCAACAATCGGTGGATGCGCTGATTCTTGCCTTGCCAAACAATATGGCCGAAGCCTTTGTCGATGCGGTGGACCGTCATTCACCGAATACCGTTTTGCTGGATTTATCAGCCGATTACCGTTTTTCAACCAGCTGGTATTACGGCTTGCCGGAACTCACTCGTGATAAGGCGCGGGCACAAACTCGCATCAGTAATCCCGGTTGCTATGCCAGCGCCATGCAACTGGCGATTGCGCCAATGGCCGATCTTGTCGAAGGGCCGATCCAGTGTTTCGGTGTATCGGGTTATTCTGGTGCGGGCACATCTCCTTCGGATAAAAATAATCCGGAAAAGCTGCGCGACAATCTGATGCCTTACAGTTTGGTCGAGCACATGCACGAGCGTGAAGTGTCTTTTCATATGGATAAAACGATCGAATTCATGCCGCATGTCGCGCCGCATTTTCGTGGGCTGACAGTGACCAGTAATTTGCATCTAAAAGAAGCGATTACCATCGAAGAAGTTCTGGAACGTTATCGCGATTTTTATAAAGACGAGCCCTTGATCGACATTGAAGAAGCTGCACCCTGGGTTAGCCAGATTGCAGGCAAGCACGGGGTGAAAATCGGCGGCTTCACCTTGAGCGACGATGGTAAAAGATTGGTTTTAGTATCGGTGCTGGATAATTTACTGAAAGGCGCAGCCACACAGGCCATGCAAAATTTGAATCTGGCATTTGGTTTTAATGAATTGGCGGGAATATATCCATGAGTAATCTGCTGTGGCAAAAACCCGGAATCACCATCAATGAAAACATCCAGCGTTTTCTTGCCGGCAACGATATCATCGATGATCAAAGCCTGTTTCTGTTCGATATTCAGGCCAGTAAAGCGCATGCCGAAGGTCTGCGAAACATCAAACTCTTGAACGAAAGCGAATGTCAGTCCCTTTGCCTGCAATTGGATAAGCTCGGAGAATTATTCAAAAGTGGCGAATTCTTACTCGAT
>JBDTTC010000404.1:0-9049 GCA_039930825.1 Arenimonas sp. | reverse complement strand
CTCTAAAAGCCTTGTGTATCAAGGGTCGCAGTGTAGAATAGAAAATAAAAAAGGTGGATGATAAGTTTACTATCTCAGATAAATTATGGCTTGGTCACCAAAGAAGGACGCAAAATAATTTAGCAAGAGGTACTGGCTTCACAGCTTTTTGTGCAGACATCAAGAAACCAGCAAATACATTGGTGGCTCGTTATGGAAAAGACGGCAAAGAATGTCTAGTGCCTCAGAAGGGTAGAAACCCTAGAAAACTTACTCCAAGAGAGTGCGCGCGCTTGCAAGGGTTTCCTGACAGTTTTCAAATTCCAGTTGCCAATACAGCAGCATATAAACAATTCGGTAATTCCGTTGCGGTGCCTGTAGTTAAGTTGATAGCAAAGAAAATTGCCAAGCACCTATCTCAGAAATAGAGGTCCTTATGAAGTTCGGGATAAATCAAAAGCTAAAGTTTGACTCTAAATTTGGTTCATATTCGATAGTAACTGAGAGAGAGAACTATGATTCGCAAATCACGGCAACTGATTTTGAAACAGAGTTATTGATAAAGCATTTCGGTAAAAAAAATATCTTGATCGGAAATGTGGCTTCAGATAGAGACATGGCAAAGAAAAAATTCAAAAAATTTCCAAATGGAGAGGATTTATTCTTAAACTTGGTTTTTCCTAAACGAGAAAAGACAGAACTTCGCTTATATTTGTCAACAAGAGCTGGCTTTAAGCCTTTGACAAACTCCGTATGGTTTATCTTTATAAGAGCCGGAGATATTTGGATAGGATCAATGGGGGAGGCGCAATGGAGAGCTGAGAATTCATTGCTTGTATATGACGATGATGAACAAAAATACCAAGATTCGATAGAAGAATTTGACGAAGTAAAACGGATTAAATTAAAAGAACGAGACGTATATGCTAGAGATAGGAGATTGGCACTTAAAAGGTTAGAAAAGGCTGACTATAAGTGTGAATTTAATAGTGGGCATAAGCTTTTTATTTCGAGACACACGAATCGGCCTTACTTAGAGGCGCATCACTTGCTGCCAATGGCGCTACAAGAAACAACGAAAACGAAACTAGACACTCTGAGTAATATCTTTTGCTTGTGTCCGAATTGTCATCGGGCGATTCATCATTCAGAAAGCAGTTTTGCAAGAGAAATTATCGATACTTTGGTTGATTATAGGCCTAAGGTACTTGAGATATTAGATGTAAGGAATGTTGATATTCATAGGTTTTATGCTCTTGAAGAAATTGCGAGCAACTGATTAATCTAACGATATCTATTCAAACCCTGCCCAAAATCTCCAACACAGCACGACTACCAAAATACGATAGCAACAATAAACTCATCGCGATAAGTGTTAATCGAACGGCACGCGGACCGCGCCAGCCGTAGCGCCAGCGGCCTATCAAGAGTCCGCCAAACATGAGCCAAGAGAGAACCGAGAGCACCGTTTTATGCCACAGGTGTTGCGCCATCATATTGTCGACAAACAGCATGCCGGTAACGAGAACGAAGCTGAGTAAAATAAAACCGACACCGACGGTGCGGAACAATAAAGTTTCAAGATGTACGAGTGGCGGCAATGCCCGCAGCCAGCCATGAATTTTCCGATTACGTAATGCGCGTTCCTGGAACCACAACATCAGGGCGAGTAGCGATGCGATTGCCAAAGTCGCATAAGCCAGCAATGCCAACATTGCGTGCATCAATAATTGCCAGCTAAGCGTTTCCGGTTTTTTATCGCCGAAAAAAAACAAAGACGCCACAAAAATGGCAGCCAAGGGAAACACTACAATTCCCAGCGCCTGCAGTCGCTGATTAAGTGAAACCGTGGTGGTAAGCGCCGCCATTCCGAGACTGACCAGCGATAGTGCAGCAAAAAAATGTAACTGCAATCCGCTGCCGTTCACGACTTCAAGAATATGGACCAGCGCATGGCAAAGTACGCCATTAACTGCAAGAAAAAATGCGGTCTTGTTCGGCACTGCAGCATCGGGTTCTGCTCGGCTAAGCAAGATGCCAGCGGCGGCCAAATAGAGCAGGGCTGCAAGGAATGTGAATATCATGCGGTAAGTGTCGCATGTTCAGTCAATCCTGAAAATGTGGGCCGGAAAATGCACTGCGCTGGGCTATAATTGCCCATCTTTTTTGAATTCCGGAAGCACCATGTTCGAATCACTTACCCAGCGCCTTTCCAGCACCTTGCAGAACTTGCGTGGTCGCGGCCGTTTGAGCGAAGACAACATCAAGGAATCGCTGCGCGAAGTGCGTATCGCCTTACTAGAGGCCGACGTGGCCTTGCCAGTGGTGATGGCTTTGATTGAAAGCATCAAGGTACGTGCGATTGGTCAGGATGTGATGGCAAGCCTCACGCCGGGACAGGCGTTGATCAAGATTGTGCATGACGAAATAGCTGCCATCATGGGTTCTCAGGCAAGTGATCTGAATTTGAACGTACCCGCACCTGCTGTAATTCTGATGGCAGGTTTGCAAGGTGCAGGTAAAACCACTACGGTCGGCAAGCTCGCAAAATTCCTGAAAGAAAAACGCAAGAAAAAAGTGATGGTAGTGAGTTGCGACGTGTATAGACCTGCCGCCATTCAACAGCTTGAAACCTTGGCGAAGCAATCCGGTGCACTGTTTTTTGCATCAAACGCCAATCAAAAGCCGGAAGACATTGCCCGCGCTGCCATTGATGACGCACGCAAGAGCTTTGTCGATGTACTGATTGTCGATACCGCAGGCCGCTTGGCGATTGATGAAGCGATGATGCAGGAAATCAAAGCGCTACATGCCGCGATTTCGCCGGTCGAAACCTTGTTCGTCGTCGATGCGATGACGGGTCAAGATGCTGCGAATACTGCGAAAGCTTTTGCTGATGCCTTGCCGTTAACCGGCGTCGTTCTAACCAAGACCGATGGTGATGCCCGTGGTGGTGCAGCCCTGTCGGTGCGCCATATCACTGGACAGGCGATCAAGTTTGTCGGTGTGGGCGAAAAGCTTGATGGTTTGGATGTTTTTCATCCGGATCGTGCAGCAAGTCGAATTCTGGACATGGGCGATGTGCTCAGTTTGGTCGAGCAAGTGCAATCGCAAGTCGATCAACAAAAAGCCCAGAAATTTGCCGAGAAAGTGGCCAAGGGCAAGAAATTCGACCTGAACGATATGCGTGACCAGCTTGAGCAAATGCAGAATATGGGCGGGTTGTCGGGTCTGATGGACAAGCTGCCTGGCATGTCCCAAGTGCCGGACCACGTGAAATCGCAGGTCACCGGCAAGGAAGTTCCGCGCATGGTGGCCATTATCAATTCGATGACCAAGAAAGAGCGCCGGAATCCGACTTTGCTGAACGGTTCACGCCGTGCCCGTATCGCCAAGGGTTCGGGTACCACCCCGGCCGATGTGAACAAGATGCTCAAGCAATTCCAGCAAATGGAAAGCATGATGAGCAAGCTGGCCGGTGGCGGCATGAAGGGTATGATGCGCGCCATGAAAGGCATGATGGGCGGCGGTGGGTTCCCAGGTGGTAGTGGATTTAGACGTTAAGCCTTTTAAATCCCTGAAAAAGCCCGGTCAGGGTTTCCACGAAGGCATTTCCCCGCTATAATCTCCGGCTCCCTGGCGGTCTACTTAACAGTTAGCCGCCAATTCACCTTAAGAAAGTAGAGCAAATTACCATGGTCAAGATTCGCCTGGCCCGCGGCGGCGCCAAAAAGCGTCCCTTCTATCACGTTGTTGTGACCGACCAGCGCAATAAGCGCGATGGCCGTTCCATTGAGCGCGTGGGTTACTACAACCCGGTTGCCCAAGGTCAAGAAAAACGCGTTGAACTTAATCTTGAGCGTATCAAGCATTGGGTTTCGCACGGCGCGCAATTGACCGACAAAGTCAGCGTGTTGTTTAAAGAAGCTGGTAAGGCTTCGGCCTAAGCTTTTCGCCATTGAATAATGGCGAGTCCAATGAATAATCCAGAGCGCCGCATCCTAGTAGCCAGGGTGGTCGGCGCTTTTGGCGTTCGTGGCGAAGTGAAATTACAATCGTTCACCGACCCACTAAAACAAGTGTTGAAGTATCAACCCTGGATTTTGGTACATCAGGGTAAGGAAACGGAAGTTACCGAGATTCGTGCCCGCGAAACCAATAAAGGCTTGACGGTATTTTTCCCCGAGATTGAAGATCGCGACGCCGCCGAAGCCATGACTGGCGCCGAACTCTGGGTGCCGCGTTCACGTTTGCCAGCACCGAAAGCCGGTGAGTATTACTGGATCGACCTAGAAGGCATGCAGGTCCATAACCTCGAAGGCGTTGATTTCGGAAAAGTCTCACATTTGTTCAACAACGGTGCAAATGACGTGATGTTTGTCCAGGGCGAACGCGTTCGTTTACTGCCGTTCGTGATGGATGACTACATCAAGAGCATCGATTTTGACGCTCAAAAAATTATCGTTGATTGGGATGCTGATTTTTAATCGATACGGGAAAAAGCATGCGTATTGATGTCATCACATTATTTCCCGACTTTATTGCGCAGAGCGCCGGTATTGGCGTTGTAGGGCGCTCGCAGGAACGCGAGTTGCTGCAAGTCAAAGCCTGGAATCCGCGTGATTACGCTACTGGCAATTACCGCCGTGTCGATGAACGCCCGTTTGGCGGCGGCCCGGGAATGTTGATGTTGAATGAGCCGCTGACCACTTGTCTTGAAGCCATTCGCGGTGATTCCGAAATTCCAGCCAAGCTCATCTATCTCAGTCCGCAAGGAACTCCGCTGACGCAAGCCAAAGCCAAGGAATTGGCAACAAGCGAACGTTTGATTTTGCTCTGTGGCCGTTATGAAGGAGTCGATGAGCGTTTTATAGAGCGCAATATTGATGAAGAAATCTCCATCGGCGATTACGTTTTGTCCGGTGGTGAGTTAGCCGCTGCCGTCCTTATTGATGCTGTCGGCCGACTGCAAAACGGCGCATTAGGTCATGCTGATTCGGCCGCTCAGGATAGTTTCGAGGACGGCTTGTTGGATTGTCCGCATTACACGCGTTCTGAAAACTGGGGTACGGATGGCGTGCCGCCTGTGCTTCTATCCGGTGACCATGCCGCGATTGCCAAGTGGCGCCGCCAGCAAAGTCTGGGGCGAACCTGGCTGAGAAGGCCAGAATTGCTGGCTGGCCGCCAATTAAACAAGGCAGACACAGCTCTATTGGCTGAATTTCAGGACGAACACCTGAAAAAAGTGAAAAAGCCCTAGCCAATCAGGCACGTTGGCCTTTATAATATGCGACTCACTACGGCTGAAGTCTCGCCGAGTGCTTCCGAATTTTTACCTACGAACTCCTTAGTTTGGTGCAACCATGAACAAGCTTCTCCAACAATTCGAAACCGATCAAATCACGCGCGAGCTGCCTAAATTCGGTCCAGGCGACACAGTCATCGTTAACGTAAAAGTTAAGGAAGGCAATCGCGAACGCGTCCAGGCTTATGAAGGCGTCGTTATCGCCATCAAGAATGCCGGTATTAATTCCGCTTTCACGGTGCGCAAAATTTCGCACGGTTTCGGCGTTGAGCGCGTGTTCCAAACCCACAGCCAAATCATTGACTCGGTTCAGATCAAGCGTCGTGGTGCTGTCCGTCAAGCCAAGCTGTATTACTTGCGTGACCTGGAAGGCAAAAAAGCCCGTATTAAAGAAGATCTCGGCGCTGCTAAATAAGCTCACCGAACTTCAAAAAAAACCGCCGAAAGGCGGTTTTTTTTGGCTAATTGTCGAGTGCTTCGCCCTATTGCACGAATTGCCGGTCGGCCTATCATGCAGCGATGAGAGATTTGAAAATTTGCCGTGACCTGCAGTCTACACGACCGGGTAAAATTCTCCGGAGGCCCTGGTTTATTTTCCTGTTTTCCTTTGCATGTTCGTGTCATGCAGCTGAAGTGCCGGGCGAAGCCAAAGTTCTGACTTTTGACGGCTATTCGCCAGCGGCCAGTACCAATGAAATTATTCGGCGAATAATGAGCCCCATTAGTGCCGATCGGGTTCAATCTTACTATCGGGAAAATACACAAGCACTGCCTCAGCAAAGTATTTCTCTGGAAAAAGAACAGTTCGATTTTTATTTGCCGTTGGGAGAACCTCCGGCAAATGGATACGGGCTAATTGTTTTTATTGCTCCTTACGATGAAGCGGAAATTCCTTTCAAATGGCGCAAGGTATTCGATCGACACGGCATTATTTACGTAGCGGCTCGAAAGTCAGGCAATGACCACAACATGATAGGGCGCCGAATTCCATTGGCATTGCATGCCTATGAAAATATTGTTCATCGGTATCGTCTGGACCCTGAACGCGTTTATATTTCCGGGTTTTCCGGCGGTTCACGAACAGCCATGCGGGTAGCTTTGTATTATCCGGATATTTTCTATGGCGCGATTTTGAATTCAGGCAGTGACTCGTTTGGTAATTCCGGAATAGGAATTCCTTCGGAAGAATTGTTTTCACTGTTTCAAAGCAGAACACGTATGGTTCAAGTGACGGGAACCGAAGACGAGCTTGTAAAAATTGAAGACGCCAGAATGCGGACGTCTGCCGAATCGTTCTGTGTCCGGAATCTATATTCACAACCCATGCGAAAAATGGGGCATGCACTGATGGGAGCGCTGGAAGTCGAGAACGCCATTGTACGAATTGAAAAGATGCCGATCGATGAAAGCAATCTGTCTGAATGCCGTTCTCGGCTAAAACTGGCCATTGATAATGGTCTAGACGAAGTGCAGAAATATCTTGATCAAGGTCTGGAAAAAAAATCCGGCGAGCAGTTGTCGATCATTGATAATCATTACGGAGGTTTGGCAGCTCCACGATCAGTTGAAATAGCGCGTAAAATCCTTTCGGCAGAACATCACAGCAGATAACCAAAAACACGATGGCCAGTAAGAAACCAGCTTCGTATAATTTAAACAATGCATCGGAAAGCATTGGAATCCGAGTGGATATTTGGTTATGGGCTGCCAGATTCTATAAAACGCGTGCGTTGGCAAAACACGCCATTGAAACCGGCAAAGTAGAAATCGAAGGGCAGGCACTCAAAGCCTCCCGGTTTATTAAAGTGAACGACGAGCTTTGCATTAAACGTGGCCAGGAAACATTCGTGATCAATATCACGGCCATTAGCGAAAAACGTGGCAGTGCGAGTGTTGCACAAACACTTTATGTCGAATCCGAAGCAAGCCGCAACAAACGCGAAGCCGAGCGCGAACGTCGGAAAATGGAAAACGCAGGTTATCAGGCACCGCCAACAAAACCCGATAAACGTGCACGGCGTTTGATTAATGCCCTTGGTGATCTGGATATGCTGTAAATAAAAAAACGCCGCATCACGCGGCGTTTTCTTTGGATGGGGAAAATTCTGTTTATTTTTTCATGAAACCTGCGCCAAGCGAAAGCAGGTCGGAAAAATCAACATCGCCATCACCATCTTTGTCGAGCACGGCATTCATCAGCCCGCCAGCCAGTCCGCCTTCTTGAGCGACCTGTTGCCGTTGTTGACCAAGGGCGCCACCTAGTTGCGCAGGTGACCAATTATTACTTTGCATTTTTTTTGCGAGAATCTGCATGACGATAGGTGCCAGAATTGCGAGCAACTGCTTAGCGCCCTGTCCACCCAGGCCGGTCGTCTGTCCGAGGCCTTGCGTCGCACGTTGTTGCTGGCCACCAAATATATGGCGAAGAATGCTTTCGCCTGCGTTTTGGGGGGTGGATGAATTACCACCACCCATAACGGCACCTAAAATATCTCCCAGGCCGCCGCCGCTTTGGCTCTGCCCGCTACCCATAACAGCGCCCAGAATATCGCCTAAACCGCCACCATCGCTTTGACTTTGGCTACCGCCTAAAACTGCACCTAAAACACTTCCGATGTCCAAACCGGTATGGTCGTTTGCTAATGCGGTATGCAAGGCTTGAGCACCTTCAGGTTCGCTGGCATTTTTGCCCAAAGCACCAAGCAATAGCGGCAATGCGGCTTGAATAGCTCCCTGCGCCTGTTGGGGATTGGTACCCAGTTGATTGGCAACTTCTTGGACAGCATCCGGCCCTAAAGCGCCTAATACTGAATTCAGTAAATCATTGCTCATAGCATTCTCCCTGGATGAATCGCGACTATATCATGGGCAAAATCCCTGAAAGCAAGGGCAATATGACGGCCGGACCGTTTCGTAAATCGAACTGAATGATGGAGATAAAAATGGATTCGCAATCAATTAACGGTTCGTGTTTATGTGGTGCAGTGGTTTTTGAAATCAGGCCGCCCTACGCATTTTTCAAATATTGTTTCTGCAGCCGTTGCCGCAAAAAAACCGGATCTGCACATGCCGCCAATTTGCTGATCGAAAGCAGACAAATGAAATGGTTGCAGGGCGAAGAAAAAATAAAAATGTATCGCATGCCCGAGGTTCGCGCTTTTTCAAATTGCTTTTGTAGCGAGTGCGGTTCTGCTTTGCCTTGGCTAACTAAAAACGAAAAATGGTATGTAGTACCCGCCGGAGCTTTGAATGAAGATCCTGGCGCGAAACCCGACGAAAATATTTATTGGGGATCACGTGCTTCCTGGTATGTACCGGAAAATGAACTGCCGTGTTTCGAGGAAGAAAGCATCAAATAATATGTATTGACCACGCTAAAAAAGCCGATTCTATCGGAACCAATTTTTCGATATGGCGCATGCATATTGGCCAGATCTCTACCGTCATATCGCGACCTGCACACCCAGCTCGACCAAACGATTGCCTGGGATACTGAAAAATTCGGTCGCAGGCGTTGCATTGCGCGACATCAGCAGAAACAGTTTGTCGCGCCATAAAGCCATGCCCTGATCTGCTTTGGCGGTCAGTGATTCGCGACTGGCAAAAAAAGTGGTTCGCATGGCATCGAATGTCGGGCCGGGTATTGTCCAGGTTTTCATGGCATGCGGTACGTCCGGGTCTTCCATATAGCCAAATCGCAAAGCCAGTCGTGAGAAGCCGTGACCAAGATCAATGTAATTCACGCGTTCGCTTTCTTCACTGCGT
>JBDTTC010000403.1:0-7115 GCA_039930825.1 Arenimonas sp. | reverse complement strand
CCAGAAATTGCGGATCAACGCGATAGCGATCATAGGCTTCGGTCAATTCGGCAAGCGGTGCCATCAAGGTTTCGGAAACAAAGCTACCGCCATAAATGCCGAAATGCCCGCTGGCATCCGGGTAGGCGTTGTAATCATCAATTTTCATTTCAGCATTCATTGCATTTATCTCATTGTCTTAGTTTCAGGCAAAGCAAATATTTTAAATTTAGGTATTTCGATCTGCACTTCGAACTTCTTCAACGAATTGCGCCATTTTTTCGCCATCCTTTATACCCGGCGAGCTTTCAACTCCACTGCTGACATCTACCGCGTAAGGTCGGCTGGCTTTTATCGCCTGTGCTACGTTGGAAGGACTCAAACCACCTGCCAGGAAAAACGGCTTGCTTAAAGTCGGAATTATATTCCAATCGAACTTTTCACCGCGACCGCCGGTTTCACCAGGACGGTGGCCGTCGAGTAAAAATGCCGCTGCCGAGGGATAACGTTTGATTGCTTGAATAGGATCTAGTGCGCCCTCGCCCATCGGCAAGCTTTTAATAAACGGCAGACCGAAACTACGGCAGAAAGTGTCATTTTCGGCGCCATGGAATTGCAGTAGGTTCGGTGACAAAGCACGAATCGCCGACGATACCTCGACACCGGTGTTATCCATGAATAAAGCGATCACGCTGACTAAAGGCGAACAGGCCTGGCGCAAGCCTTCGATTTGCCCTTCTTCCAGTTTGCGTTTGCTTTGCCCGGCGAAAATAAAACCGATGGCGTCAACGCCCAACTCCACCGCTAAACGCACATCGCCAGGACGAGTCAGACCACAAAATTTTATTCGCGTTCTCATAATGTCACCTGCACAGGCAATGCCCATTCTTGCGGATATTTAGCCCCGATAAACACCAAGCCTTCGGCCGGTGCAGTAGGGCCCGCTTTTGTACGATCTTTCAAAGCCAGCAACTCTGCCATCCAGCTAATCGGTTTTTCACCACGGCCAATCACGACCAGACTGCCCACTATATTCCGCACCATATGATGCAAAAATGCGTTGGCCTGCACTTCCACAATCACTTCTTCACCGAAACGCCGAACGCTGATGTCGTGCAAATCTCTATTGGGATGCTTAGCTTGGCACTTGACTGTGCGAAACGTCGTGAAATCTTGCTGACCACATAAAGCTTGGGCAGCCTCGTGCATCGCATCGGCATTTAATGGCAGGCGTTCCCAGCTTAGGAAATGTCGTTGCATCGCCGGCGGAATTGAACGGTTCAAAATCGTATAGCAATATCGTCTCGCACGCGCCGAGTAGCGCGCGTGAAATTCATCCGGCATTGGCTGGCACCACAAAACCCGGACATCCTGCGGAAGTCGTGTATTGGTTCCCAGCACCCAGGCGCGATTTGTCCTGATTGAATCGCTATCGAAATGGATTACCTGGCATTGTGCATGTACACCGGCATCAGTACGGCCCGAACAGACTACCGGCACTGCATGATGGGCGACAAAAGAAAGGGCCTTCTCTACCGCAGCCTGTACGGTATTACCTTCCGAAAGACGCTGCCAGCCCTGATAGGCGCTGCCGTCATATTCAATGCCTAAGGCGTATCTCATAGTCGATATTATAAAAAACTAAGGGCCGGCGAGCCGGCCCTTTTTATGGAAACGATCAAAAAACTTAACCAAGCTCGTCGATAATGCGCTGCGCCATTGCTTTTGCAGGAGCGGAACCATTGGCAGCTACTTCTTCGAGCATGGAGCGAGCACCTTCAACATCACCGATTTCAAGATACGCACGCGCTAATTCGATTTTTGTCGAACTCGCCGCATCAATGTCCATCAGCTCTGATTCAGAGCGATGGATGTCCGGCATATTATCGAGTGCGACGAATTCGCTTTCGCTCATCAACATGATGTCGTCGGGCAAGTCGGCAGCAGGCACTGTACTTTCTTCTGTCGTTGGAACTATCGAAACGGCTTCCAGGTTATCCAGCTCGTCCATATCTTGCTGTGATAGAAACGATGGCTCTGCTTCGACAGACTCGTAATCAACGACAGGGACTTCCGCTGCAACAATCGGCATTTCTTTCGGTGCTTCGAATTTAGGTGAATTCCAGCCAGCTTGGTTAAACAAGACATGGCCCGGTAATAAGGCAACGCCCATCACCACGGCTTCGCGCCAGCGTGGGTCTTGTGCAGTACTGACATGGGTACGCATGGTTTGTGCTGTAGCTTCAAAATCTTTGCTTTCACCACGTGCGTAGTAATACCGCAGCAAAGCGAGATGGGCTTCAAGATCCTGCGGCTTCGAACGCACCGCATTGCGAAGCGTAACCAACTCAGGCTCTTCGAGTGGAATGACAATTGCCGGTTTTGCGGGAGCGGCAGTACGAACTTGCGTGTTGTTTTCTACCGGCACCGCTTTGCCCGGCGTAGTTTTATCCTGATGGACACTTTTTGCATCTTGCAACGACGTCAGGCTTGCCTGTAAATCGGCATCATCAGAAATGCGGCGCGAAACCACGGGCTCTTCATCTTCCGATTTGTTTTTGCTGCGACGCAGGAACCACACCAAGCCGCCTAACAATAACAAACCACCGGCACCATAGTGCAGCATCGGGTTCATAAACCAAGGCTCAGCTGGCTCGACAGAAGTTTCTGCAACGGCAGGGGTCTTCGCATCTGCTACCACGGTTGGAGCAGGCTTAACCACAGGAACAGCCGTTTGTTGCCTAGTCATTTCGTCTTGCAACGCTTTCAACTGACTATCTTTCATTTCAATCAGTTTTTGCGTATCGGTTTGTTGGCCTTCCAAATCAGTAACACGGGATTTCAGGTCGGAGATTTCAGAATCACGTACTGCGATATCTTCGCGAGCCTGTGTCAATTCAGCGCGCAATTCAGCACCACCGGAAGCGGCTGCACCTGATTGAGTCGCTTTTCCACTCGATGACTTGCCGCTCGGCGGGACGATTTCCAGACGTGACTTTGGTTTACTGGCTTTGGCTATTGCCGGCTTTGGTTTTGACTGCGCCATCGCAGGTTTCGGTGCTTCTGTCACTACCGGCTCGTCTGCAGGTTGGGCTGGAGTATCGGCAACCGTTTCAATAGGCTGCGGTACCGGCGCGCGCTGCGCACGTAAATTTGCCGACTGCTCTGCTACTAATGCAGCTGCTTGTTCATCGGTAAGAATTGCCGCTTCATTGCGAGCCGGAATACGCAGTACGGAACCGCGCTTGAGTTTATTGACGTTGTCCCCGTCGAAAGCTTCCGGGTTTGCCCGCAACAGGGCCACCATCATTTGTTTAATAGTAACGCTGGCATCAGGACGCACTTCTTCGGCAATCGACCACAATGTTTTACCTGACTCAACCGGGCCGTAAGCGCCAGTGTTGGGTGCGGGCGTGGGTGCGGATATAGGCTCAGGTGCGGGAGCGGGCGGAAAATAGGCAGGGGCAGCAGGCGGTGGATTGTCAGCAACTACCGGTGCGGGGTCAGGCGCTGGCGCAGCAATGATAGGAGCAGGCTCGGGAGCAGGTTCAAAAATCAGCGGTGCCGGTTGCTCGGCAACCACAGGCGGCGGCGCTGGTTCTGGTTCCGGCTTCAACACGATTGGCGGCAATGTGGGTTCCGGCGGCGGCACATATTGCGTCGGTGCAACCGCAACGCTTGGAGCCTCCATCGGGCGAACGATCGCTTTTGCAATATAAGGTGGATCAATTAATGCAGTGTATTCCTTGGTAACACTGCCGCGTCCCCAATCGGCTTCAATCAGGAAGCTCAGGAATGGCTCAACGAATTTCCCGGACGATGTCACGAGCACTACGTTCTGGCCGCGCGCATTTTTTCCTACGCTGAATGACAGGTTGGCAGTCAGGTAGCCCGGTCTTTGCAAACCGACTCGTTCAAAAGCTTCGGGCGATGCCAGACGTATATTCAGGTTATCGACCTCACCTGGCATAGCGGCGAAAATCGGAATTTCTGCGACAAGTGGTTGATTTAAGCCGGATTTAACTTGCAACTGGCCCAGACCCAAGGCCATTACCTGCGAGCTTCCCAAGGCCAAACCCATTGCCAAACTCAGCTTTAAGTATCGGTTATTCACGCGCAACGCTCCCCATCTGATTTGGTGCCAGTACGCTCAGAGCAAAATTCGAGCGCACTTGAGCGGATATATCCCCTATGAAATAACCGTTTACGCGTCTTTTTTCAAGAGCTTTCTGTCAATCAGCAGTTCTGCTATCTGCACCGCGTTCAATGCGGCACCCTTGCGAATATTGTCCGACACCACCCAAAGATCGAGGCCACGCGGGTGCGAGATGTCTTCGCGGATGCGTCCAACATAGACCGAATCATTGCCCGAAGCATGCGTCACGGGAGTTGGATAGGCCCCCGCCTTGTGCTCATCTACCACTTCAATGCCGGGTGAATTTTCCAATAATGCGCGTGCCTGGGCTGCCGTGATTTTATCGCGGGTTTCAATATGCACCGCTTCAGAGTGACCATAGAACACGGGGACTCGCACTACGGTAGCGTTTACTTGAATCTCAGGTGCCGAGAGGATTTTGCGAGTTTCCCATACCAGCTTCATTTCTTCGCTGGTGTAGCCATTTTCAAGGAAATCGCCGCCGTGCGGGATTACATTGAATGCAATTTGTACCGGATACACCTGCGGGTTCGGGTCCTGAAAACTCAGAATCGCGGCAGTCTGCTTGCCCAATTCTTCCATCGCTTTTTGACCTGTGCCAGATACCGACTGGTAAGTCGCGATATTAATACGTGTGATGCCGTAAGCCCGATGAATTGGCGCCAATGCGACCATTAATTGCATGGTCGAACAATTTGGGTTGGCAATAATGCCGCGAGGGATATTTTCCAATGAGTCTGCGTTGACTTCCGATACCACAAGCGGCACATCGTCATCGTTGCGGAACGCCGAACTGTTATCGATCACGATGGCCCCGGCAGCCGCGAACTTTGGTGCATATTCTTTGGATGTGGAACCACCTGCCGAAAACAATGCTATATCCACACCGGTCGGATCGAAGCTCGCCAAATCCTGCACCGTAATTTTGTGGTTGCCAAAATCCACCTGTTTGCCTGCCGAACGCTCGCTAGCCAAGGGAATCAGTTTCTTGATCGGAAATTTGCGTTCTTGCAAAACCGACAACATCACCTCGCCTACCGCACCGGTAGCGCCAACTACAGCAACAACGAATTCTCGTGGACTAGTCATGATTTTTTCTGCAAGAAATTTATATTGATTTTTGGGATTTAAAGTTTACAACAATTGAACATAGCCAACATGGTGATTGGCTATGTAGTGATAACGATGTGCTGGCGAATTGCGAATCGTCCGAATAGATCCTTGAGTCAATAACTCGCCATTACAATTTCGGCGTTATTACACCAACATCACCGCACTGCGCACGATGGCGCAATGCCTGATCCATCAACACCAGTGCCATCATCGCTTCGCAAATCGGTGTCGCACGCAGACCTACGCAAGGGTCGTGGCGACCGGTAGTGATAACTTCAATCGGATTGCCGTTGATATCAACGCTTGTGCCCGGCAAACGCAGGCTAGAGGTCGGCTTGAAAGCCACCGAACAGGTAATTTCCTGGCCGGTAGAAATACCGCCGAGAATACCGCCGGCGTTATTGCTCAGAAAACCTTCCGGCGTCATCAAGTCGCGGTGTTCGCTACCCTTTTGCGTGACCGAGTTGAAACCAGCACCGATTTCGACCCCCTTGACCGCATTAATGCTCATCATGGCGGAAGCCAACTCGGCGTCGAGTTTCCCGTAAATAGGTTCACCCCAACCGGCCGGTACATTATCGGCCACCACAATCAGGCGAGCGCCCACCGAATCACCGGATTTACGAACGCTGTCCATGAAGTTTTCAAGTTCAATTATCTGCTCTGCCGACGGCCAGAAAAACGCATTCGACTCCACTACATTCCAGTCAAATGAAGCCGGCTTCATTTCTCCGACTTGCGCGACATAGCCGCGCACTTTAATACCGTATTTCTGCAGTAGCCATTTTTTTGCGATTACTGCAGCGGCAACCCGCATCGTGGTTTCGCGTGCAGACGAACGGCCGCCACCACGTGGATCACGAATGCCGTATTTCTGCCAGTAGGTATAGTCGGCATGGCCCGGACGAAATTGCTGGGCAATATTCGCGTAGTCCTTGCTGCGCGCATCGGTATTGCGGATCAACAACGCAATCGGCGCACCAGTGGTCTTGCCTTCAAACACGCCGGACAGAATTTCAACGACATCTTCTTCGTGCCGTTGCGAAGTATGGCGTGATTTTCCGGTCGCACGACGCTCAAGATCATGCGCAAATTCTTCCGCTGAAATTTCAATGCCGGGCGGGCAACCATCCAGTACGCAACCAATTGCCGGACCATGGCTTTCACCGAAAGTCGTTAGCACCAACATGCGGCCAAGCGAGTTCATGCTCATCGGCGCGCATCTGCCAGTGCCTTGATCTTCGCGTGGTTCGCGACCAGGTCTTCACGTTCAACTACAAAAATGCCCATTTGACCAACTTTGAATTCGACCCAGGCCAATGGCAATTCCGGCAACAACTTGACCAATGCAAGCTCGCTTTCGCCGACTTCGCAAATCAGGAATCCATTTTCGGAAAGATGCTGCGGAGCATCGCGTAATATCTCAAGTGCTAAATCCAGACCATCATCACCGGCGCGTAAGCCCAACTCCGGTTCATGTGAGTATTCTTTCGGCAATGCATCGGTTTCAGCGTGCGTGACATAAGGCGGATTGGTAACGATCAAATCGTAAACTTCGCCTTTCAAACCACGGAATAAGTCCGAATGCAGCACACGGACATTTGTCGTTTCCAAACGTTCGATATTTTCTTTCGCCAGTGAAATCGCTTCTTCGCTTATATCAACCGCATCGACCTGCCAATCCGGATGATAGTGCGCCGTTGCGATGGCGATGCAACCCGACCCGGTACACATATCCAGTACCCGTTGAATTTCACGACCGCCAGCCCACGGCTCGAAGCTGGTTTCAATCAATTCGGCAATCGGTGAACGAGGCACCAGCGCGCGGTGATCGTCGCTCCACATCGTGCCCAGATACTGCTTGAGC
>JBDTTC010000402.1:0-15602 GCA_039930825.1 Arenimonas sp. | reverse complement strand
GAGCTGTGACTTCCCAAGCCACTGACGTGGGTTCGATTCCCATCTCCCGCTCCAGCATTATTCCCATTGGCCGCTGCATTAAAGGAATCCCATGAAGCTGGCCATCTTGTCTCGTAATGCCAAGCTCTACTCAACCCAACGCTTGGTACAGGCAGCCCGTGAACGCGGCCATACAGTGCGTGTGCTGGACCCTTTGCGTTGTTATATGAAAATTGCCCCCGGCAAATTCCAGCTCAATTACAAGGGCAAGTCCCTGACTGGGTTTGATGCGGTAATTCCGAGGATAGGTGCTTCGATAACCCGATATGGCACTGCTGTCTTGCGACAATTCGAGATGATGGGTGCTTATACGCCTAATTCGTCCGATGCCATTTTGCGGGCACGCGACAAATTACGATGTCATCAACTATTGGCAGCGCAGGGTATTGGTCTTCCGGTAACGGTGTTTGGCGATAATCCGGACGACACCCAGGACTTGTTGAGCTTAATGGGTGAACCACCTCATATCATCAAGCTTAATGAGGGCTCGCAAGGTTCCGGAGTAATTCTGGCCGAGCAGCTAAGTGCCTCGAGAAGCGTGATTGAAGCTTTGCGTGGGCTTTATGCAAACTTTTTAGTGCAGGAATTTATTCCCGAAGCCAAGGGCGCCGACATCCGATGTTTTGTCGTGGGCGATTCAGTGGTAGCTGCGATGAAGCGGCAAGCTGCTGTAGGCGAATTTCGTTCCAATTTGCATCGTGGTGGTGCTGCCACCATGGTTGAGCTGACTAATGCAGAACATGAAACGGCACTCAAGGCGGCCCAGGTCATGGGTTTGGGTGTCGCGGGTGTCGATTTGTTGCGATCAAATAAAGGCCCGATGGTATTGGAAGTGAATTCCTCACCTGGTTTGGAAGGCATTGAAGGCACGACAGGCATCGATATTGCTGCTGCAATGATAGATCATCTGGTTAAAAACACATCTCCGGGCAATAACAGGCGTCGCAAACCTGCCCGTTGAGATAAGAGTATAAGCAATTGATTTATATCTAATTAAGTCAGCTTGTCACGGGTTGCCAATGCCGGTCCATTGCAGCGGTTATTTTTATGCTGTGAACAGCCATGACTTTATGCCTGTATGGGAACTATTATTATCTGGCACAATCAATAACTTATTAATTTGTAATGGGGCTTTACTGATGCGTTTTTCTGTCATTGTCGCGATCTTGATGATCGCATTTTCGGGTTCGGTCTTATCTGCTGATGCTATTCAACTGGACGTGGCAAAGCCTAATTTCCAAGTGCAACAAAAAAACATCTTGAATGCGGTAAATACCAATGTGGAGTATTCGGAAATTTCCATTAAGGATCGCTCGGATTTGACGACAGCACTTGGCCGTATCGCCGAAAAGTTGATGCTAGGCGACTTCGTGAGTTTAAGTGAAGAGGATCGCAACAAGGTTCTGCAGGACCAGGTTTTGATCAATGCGGGATTGACCCAGGCTATGCAGGATAGTCGTCTGGTTTGCCGGAGAGAGGCCGTGCTAGGTACTAACTTTACAAAAAAAGTCTGCCGTACATATGCCTCGCTCAAGAAGGAAAACGACAAAATTCGTGATGAGCGTACCACCGGTGCCAAACAACTTTGAATTATCGGAATAAACCAAATGCGTATTCTAGTCATTGAAGATAACCGCGATATCGCCGCCAACCTCGGCGATTTTCTCGAAGACAGGGGTCACACGGTGGATTACGCAGCCGATGGTGTTGCCGGTCTTCATTTGGCGGTAGTCAATGATTTCGATGCCATTATTCTGGATTTGAATCTTCCGGGCATGGATGGTCTGGAAGTATGTAAACGTTTGCGCGCCGAAGGCCGCAAACAAACGCCGGTGTTGATGTTGACCGCGCGCGACTCGCTCGACAGCAAGCTTGCCGGTTTTGAATCCGGAGCGGATGACTACCTGGTAAAACCATTTGCGTTACAGGAAGTTGAAGCGCGCTTGTCTGTGTTGGCACGCCGTGGCAAAGCAGCACAGCCACGCGTATTGCATGTTGCGGATCTTGAATACAACCTCGATACCCTTGAAGTCATGCGCGGCGGCAAAGCCATCCAGCTAAACCCGACTGCATTGAAAATTCTGCAATCGCTGATGGAGGCATCGCCATCGGTAGTTACCAGGCTTGAACTTGAGAATCGGGTCTGGGGTGAAGAATTGCCAGACAGCGATTCGCTGCGCGTACATATTCACGGCTTGCGAGCGGCCATCGATAAGCCATTCGACAAGGCACTTATTCAAACCCGTCACGGGATTGGTTATCGAATCGCAGACACTGAGTCGGCCTAAGGGCTTGCACGGCGTTTGACGATGCAATACCGGCGCAGACTTCGCACCCGAATCATTCTATCTTTTCTGGCACTCGGTTTCGGCTTGACCGCCTTATTTGCCGTCTCCAGTCTCTATCTGCGAAGCAAGCTGGAAGGCCAGCTAATCGACGACACGATGCAAAAAGAAGTCGATAGTCTGGTCGAGCAGGCGCGCGCGAATCCGAATGCGCCACCTTCGTTTTCACTTTATACCGCCAAGACCTGGAGTACTCGAGCCGCTTACAGAATGCCTCTGTATTTGCAGGGTCTGGATACCGGCGTACACAATATTTCCCAGCTCGATGAAGACGGAAAACTCAGGCTTTATAAATACGCGATTCGTCGCGACGATGATCTGGTCAGTTATGTGCGTTATGACGTAACTGGCGCCTCGCTTGGCGAGCAGCAAATGCTGATTGCGCTGGGTTTTGCGGTCATCGTATTTTCCGCACTCGCATGGTTGATCGGCATCTGGTCATCATCGCGGGTCATCAGTCCGGTAACCGAGCTCGCGCGCCGTGTTGCCGATCTTTCCGGCAGCGACAAGGCGCAGGCACTCGCACCGTATTTCGCGAATGATGAAGTTGGCGAACTCGCCGCGACGCTGGATGATTATTCCGGACGCATGACGCAACTGGTAAAGCGCGATCGCGAATTCAATGCCGACGTTAGCCATGAGTTGCGTACACCGTTGGCAGTGATTCGCGGCGCAACGGAATTATTATTGGCGAATCCGGAATTGCCGGAAAAAACGAAATTGCGTCTGCAGCGGATTGATCGCGCAGCCTTGCAATGTACCGATTTGACGACTGCCTTGTTGATGTTGTCGCGGAATGAGCGCGGCATCGGCAACACCGATATTCATAAGCTCGCGAATAACCTGGCCGAAGCCAACCGCGCTCAGATGACAAACAAGCCGGTACAGATTGTCGTTGAAGGCTTGAATGACGTATTCGTCAATGCGCCTGAAGCCGTGCTTTCGGTAGCGCTCGGAAATCTGATTGGCAATGCTTGCAAATACACTCAGGAAGGCGAAGTTCGAATCATTGTCGAAACCGACCGCGTCATTATCCAAGACACTGGGCCAGGCCTCAGCGAAGAAGACGCAGCACGGTTGTTTGAGCGTGGTTATCGCGGTTCCGGTATAGGCGTGACGACCGGTGGCGGAATCGGCTTATCGATCGTGCGCCGTCTATGCGATTTATACGAATGGAAAGTCAGTATCAAGCCACGTGAAGAAAGCGGTGCCGAGGCATGTTTGGTTTTTGAAGGAGCCAAATAATCATTGACGCAGGCGCGGTCTGTCGGCTTGTTCCGGATATAAAAACCCCTGCATGCAGGGGTTTTTGGTAATCGGGAAATCGAATTATTTTTTCGAAGATTTGACCATACCGTAAATGAAAAGCAATAAGATCGCGCCAATAACCGAAGCAATAAAGCCGACCGGGTCACCTTCGTGATACCAGCCAAGCTGCAGGCCGAGATGTTTGGCCAGAAAAGATCCGCCAACACCAAGAATAATCGTCCAGAAAAACCCGAGTTTATCGTTGCCGGGTTTCAATGCGCGTGCCAGCAAGCCTGCAATAAAGCCAATAACAATCGTCCAGATAATCGACATCAATTTCTCCCGTTGTTTAGTGAAAAATCAGCAGCAACCATGTTCGCCAAAATGAGCATTGCCCTCATGTACTGCAACACCGCGGGTCAGGCCTTTTTCACTGGCTTCGTAATGGTCGCCAATCACTTTTGCGACTACTGAAGTAACGCGCTTGCCGGTTGGAATATGAAGGAATTCATTCGGGCCATGCGCATTGGAATGCGGGCCGAGTACACCGGTAATCATGAATTGCGCGCCCGGGAATTTTTCACCCAGCATCCCCATGAAAGGAATCGTGCCGCCTTCACCCATATACATTGCCGGTGCTCCGTAAAACGCCTGGCTGGCTTGATCAATACTGCTTTCCAGCCAGGGCGCGAGCAAAGGGGCATTCCAGCCAGTCGATGCTTTCTCGACTTCGAAACTTACTTTTGCGTTGTAAGGCGGGTTTTCCGTGAGCACACGTTGCAATACTTCTGAAGCTTTTTTCGGATCGAGAGTCGGAGGCAATCGTAATGATAATTTCACCGCCGTATAAGGGCGAAGCACGTTACCAGCATTGCTGAGGCTCGGCATTCCTTCAACGCCGGTGATCGATAGCGCAGGGCGCCACGTACGGTTCAGCACAAGCTCGGTCAAATCAGTATTCATTGCCTGCATGCCGGTGATAAAAGGGAATTTATCGTAGACGGCAGTATCCAGGACTTTCGCGCAGGACTTTGCCTGTTGCATACGTTGATCCGGTACTTCCACGTATAAATCTTCGACCAGGATTTTTCCGGTGATCTCGTCTTCCAGACGTGACAGCAAATGACGCAGGATTCGAAAGCTCGACGGCACGATGCCTGAAGCATCGCCGGAATGCACGCCTTCTTCCAGCACGCTGACTTTAAGATTGCCGCCGGCCAAGCCGCGCAGCGAGGTCGTGCACCAGAGCTGATCGTAATTGCCGCAACCAGAATCGAGACAAACTACAAGCGAAGGTTTGCCGATGCGTTCGGCGAGATGGTCAACATAAAAAGGAAGATCATAACTGCCGGACTCTTCGCAGGCTTCAATCATCACCACGCAACGGCTATGCGGTTTGCCCTGCGCCTGCAGCGCGCGAATCGCAGTGAGCGAACCAAAGATCGCGTAACCATCATCGGCGCCGCCACGACCATAAAGTTTGTCCTGCTTCAGCACGGGTTTCCATGGCCCGAGATCATCGGCCCAACCGGTCATTTCCGGTTGTTTATCGAGATGGCCATAAAGCAATACGCAATCGTCGCCGCTACCAGGAATTTCAATGAAAATAAGCGGTGTTCGACCTTCAAGACGAACGACTTCCACCATCATGCCGGCAATATCTTGCTGTTTGGCCCAGTCGGCCATCAAATCAACAGCGGCATCCATATAACCGTGTTTTTGCCAATCGGCATCGAACATCGGGGATTTATTGGGTATGCGGATGTATTCGATCAATTGCGGGACGATGTCGCCGTCCCAGGCGTCACTCACTAAACGATCAGTTTTTGCGGTATCCATAAGTATTCCTGTTTACAGACCTTCATTCTAGACCTCATTAAGGCTAATCGCACCTCTGCAGGACTGTAGCTGTAGGAAAAATCCGACACTCGTTCAGTGAAAATTCCTACCAAATGTCGGGGGGTAAGGCGATAGGACGCATTAAGCTTAATCAGCAGACTGTCTCCACCGAAGCGGCATCGTCGCTACGGACTAACCCACTCAGGAGATTCGCATGAAAAATCTGTTCCTTATCGTAAAAACTCTGGCCTTGTCGGCTTTGCTGGCAAGCTCGGCCTTTGCTGCAGAAAAAGTGAATATCAATACGGCGGATGCAGGCACGCTTGATCGCGTACTCGTCGGCATCGGTCCAAGCAAGGCAGAAGCCATTGTTGTTTACCGCAAACAAAACGGTGCATTCCGCAGTGCCGATCAATTAGCCAGCGTTAAAGGCATCGGTCTAGCCACCATCGAAAAAAATCGTGACCGGATTATGTTGGGCGGTGTTGCACCAGCAGCCGCTCCCACCAAAGCGGCTCCGGGCAAAGCAGCTGCGGTAAAGGCAAAAACTGCTCCGACAAAAGCCCGCTGAATGATATTGCAAAGATAAGCCGCGCTGTATATCGCGCGGCTTATTTCCAAAAATTTGGGAGGAGAATATGACAACAACTGCTGAAGAATCGAAAACGGTAGCCATTACAGAGCCACCAAGCCAAAAAGTTTCGACAAAAGAACAGATGTTGATTCCAAACCAGGCTTATTTATTGAGTGCAACCACCATTTTTAGGCGGCCGGTCTTTCGTGATGTAGATGCGGCCAGAGCAGCGGCATCGGTACACAATATGCGATGGGTCTGGCGTGATAGCCAGTTGTTGGCATGGGTATTAATGCCTGATCAATGGCATGGTCTGGTTGTGGTTGGCCAGAACGATGAATTACGAAAATTGATGGGCCGATTCAAAACAGCCACGGCAAAAGCCATCGATGCGAGATATAAAAAAATTGGTTGGTTGTGGGGCAATGGTTTTCATGAACAGGCTCTAAAACAAGATGTCGTACTTCGAGATGAAGGAAGGCATCTGGTAACACATCCAATCAGGGCGGGCCTTGTTGATGATATCCGCAAGTATCCATATTGGAGTGCGATCTGGCTGGAAACCGGAAATGATCATCTTGCCTGGCCTGGGTCGCGCAGATGAGGTTTCCTGCAGTAAACTCGATATATGCATGTACAGCTTATCCCTGCCAATGAATACCAACGGACACGTTGGAAAAATGGTTTGGGCTGGACGCGGGAAATCATCCGGCAGCCCGAAGCTTCCGAAAATTGGTCGTGGCGTTTGTCCATTGCCGAAGTGGATAAAGATGGTCCATTTTCAGCATTCGAAAATATCGATCGTGAATTGGTATTGCTGAGTGGCGAAGGTATGCGTTTGAATTTCGCCGATGGTGAATCGGTCACCTTGAACCCGCCGCACGAGAAGTATCGTTTTGCCGGCGAACGGGAACTCAGTGCGGAATTGCTCGGCGGACCGACTCATGACTTCAATGTGATGTGGCACAGGGACCGCTACGAAGCCTTGGTGCTACACCGTCCGCTGGTAGGGCCCATGGTGTTTTTCAGCGAGAAAAATGTGACCTGGGTGATTTACATGCTGAGTGGTATCGCGCAGTTCAAGGATCAGCCGCATCTGATACGAATTCAGCAGGGAGACAGCGCCCTGTTGTTGCCAGACGATAATAGTGGTCGGCTAATTATTGATGGTGGCGGTGAAGTGTTACTGGTAAAGCTACTGAAATTGCAGAAGGATTAATTTCTGTCGTCGCAAGTAAACACGACTCCGTCTTCGACTTTCACTGGAAACACAACAGTCGGCGTATAAGCTGGCGCACACAAGGCTTCGCCAGTACGCAAATCAAATTTTGCCCCGTGTCGAATACATTCAACACTAAAGCCATCGACCGGACCGCCGGCTAATTCACCGCCATCATGGGTACAGACATCTTCGATCGCGTAGAACTGTCCATCGATGTTGTAAACCGCAATCGCGGTATCGCCATCAAACACGATTTTGTATTCGCCCGGCAGGCAATCGATCGTGGTACATACTCGTATCCAGATCATGCTCACAATGCTTTGGTCAGTAGTTCAAAACGAAGGTCGTCCCGTTTTGGGATACCGAAGCGTTCATCGCCATAGGGAAAAGGCTTGTGAATTCCAGTGCGGGCATAACCGCGGCGCTCGTAAAAAGCAATCAGGCTTTCACGGATATCAATAACAGTCATTTCCATACGCGGACAAAGCATTTCATCGCGCGCCTGACGTTCGGCTTCAGCCAAGAGCAGTTTGCCGAGGCCGCTGCCCTGCAATCCAGGCCGTACTGAAAACATGCCGAAGTAAGCGGCAGTATTGGCCTGCTTTTCGATATGGCAGCAAGCTAGCAATTCGCCATCTTGTTCCGCCAGCAAAATGCGGTTATCTGGCGTTGATAAAGTTTTTTGCAGGCTGTCGGCATCAATGCGCTGACCTTCCAGTATGTCCGCTTCGGTCGTCCATCCAGCACGACTGGCATCTCCGCGATAGGCAGACTCAACTAGCGCGATCAAGGCGGGAATGTCCACGTTTTGTGCGATACGAAAACTCAACATGATGAAATCCTATCCGAGTAACTTTCTGACTTTGTGAATAGCGGCGACCAGCGCATCAATTTCCTGCTCGGTATTATAGAAAGCCAATGAAACACGACAAGTAGCAGCAACGCCAAAGAATTCCATCAGCGGGTGCGCACAATGTTGCCCTGAACGAACGGCAATGCCTTCAAGATCGAGCAAGGTGGCCAGATCATGTGCATGCGCACCTTCTACCAAAAATGAAATTACCGCTGCTTTCTCTGAAGCCTCGCCGAAAATGCGCAAGCCTGGGATTTTCTTCAGTGCATCGGTTGCATAAGCCAGCAAGGCTTGTTCGCGCAGATGAATATTTTCCATGCCGATTGATTCGAGATAGTCCACGGCAGCACCGAGGCCGATCACCCCGGCGATATTGGGTGTGCCTGCTTCGAATTTATGTGGCGGATCATTGAATACCGTTTTTTCGAAACGCACTTCCTTGATCATTTCGCCGCCACCAAAAAAAGGTGGCATGGCTTCGAGGTGTTCGCGTTTTGCCCAAAGCCCGCCGGTTCCGGTCGGGCCGCACATTTTGTGGCCGGTAAAAACGTAAAAATCACATCCAATCGCAGTCACATCTACTTTTCGATGCGGTACGGCCTGAGAACCATCGATTACGGTAGCGATTCCGCGTTTGCGAGCTTCGCGGCAAATCGTTTCGACCGGATTCACCGTGCCGAGCACATTGGACACATGTGTCATGCCGAGAATTTTGACCTCGGGCGTCATCGCTTGCCAAAGTGCCGGCAAATCAATTTCACCTTTTGCATTAATTTCCGCCACGCGAATTTCAGCGCCGGTACGTTCGGCAATCAACTGCCAGGGCACGATATTGGCGTGGTGTTCCATGCGCGACAGCAAAATAACATCGCCGGGTTTTAATCGCGGCAGTGCGAAACAGTAAGCAATCAGATTGATGGCTTGCGTAGTACCTGAAGTAAGCACCAGCTCATCGGCACGAACATTGATAAAGCGGGCGAGCTTCTGGCGTGCGGCCTCAAAGGCATCCGTTGCTTCCATGCCCAGCGTATGAACGGCACGGGAAATATTGGCGTTGTGTTCGCGATAAAAGCTATCGATGGTATCAATCACCGCTGAGGGTTTTTGTGCGGTATTGGCCGAGTCAAAATAAATAAGTGGTTTACCATTGATGCTGCGTGTTAGCACCGGGAAGTCGCTACGAATTTTTGCCCAGTCTATAGCCGTGCTCACTCCTGCACCTCGATGGTTTGCAGCATTTTTTCGAGATGCGGCGCGACAATATTGATGAGTTTTTCATCTGCCAATACTTTAAGGGTTTCTTTACAAAATGCATTGGTCAGCATGGCTTTGGCCTGAGCTTCTGGAATGCCACGTGCTCGCAAATAAAATAGGTGGCCTGCATCCAGTCGGCCAACGGTTGCGCCATGACTGGCAGCAACTTCATCGGCGTGAATGACCAATACAGGCTGCGTATCGATTTCGGCATTATCGGACAATAATAAATTCTTATTCGACAGATGTGCAGCAGCGCCATCGGCACCTTTTTCGATCAGGATGCCGCCATGGAATACCGCGCGGCCACGATCTGTCGCCAGTCCGCGCCAGAATAAATTACACGAAGTATTTTTTGCAATGTGTTGAATATCGAGCCGGGTATCGACATGGCGACGACCGCCGGCAATCAAGCTGCCATTCGCATTGACTACAGCGCCATCGCCAAGCAATTTTACCTGCAAGTCGTGGCGTGAAAGATGCGAACCCAGTTCCAGGTCGAGGCGGTGATAGCCAGCATTGCTTTGCAGCGAGCCTTCCGTGCGTAGAAAATGACTTGCACCTAGATCATCTTGCTGAATTCGTGCATGAAACAATTGCGCACCTTTTTCGAGCGTAATTTCACACAGATGATTCACTAAATGCTGATGCGCATTTTGTGCAATATGATGTTCGATTACATCCAGTTTCGCATTTTCGCCTAATACGATTTTATGACGAAGATGAATTGCCAGGTCTTGCTCGGTTTTCACCGAAACAAAAACAGCATTCACATTGCCACTAACGTTAGTGTTCTTATCAATGTTGATTTGCACGCCGTGGCGTGAAACGGCGGTGTTTAGTTTTGTAAAAAACTCGTGCGAATTCGTAAAACGTAAATCATTGTCTGTGTGGCTAGTTACATCTGATTGAATGCTCATGCCATTCGGTAAATCGGTTAAAGCCGAATTTGCAGCATCAAAAATTCCGTTTACGAAAACGATACGGGGAGCAGAGATGGCGGCAATTGCTTCAGTGGTTGCGTGATCCAGCGCAGCCAAGCTTACTGGGGGCGCTGAAAAACGGCGTGTTGATAAAGCACGCAACGACGTGTATTTCCATTGTTCATTACGCGGGCCGGGCAGACCATTCGCAATCGCGTACTCAAGTGCAAGTTTCGATGGCGCAAGATCGGTAAATGCGGTTTGCAGGGATTCAAGCAAGGCGGTCATGGCGTTACGCGATCCTTCACCCAGGAATAGCCATGAGCCTCTAGCTCAAGCGCCAGTTCTGGACCGCCGCTTTCAACAATCTTGCCGTCGGCCAGAACGTGCACGACATCAGGCTTGATGTAATCGAGCAAACGTTGATAGTGGGTGATGACCAGAAATGCGCGCTCAGGTGCACGCATCAGGTTCACTCCATGGGCGACGGCCTTCAGAGCATCGATATCGAGACCGGAATCGGTTTCATCAAGGATCGCGAGTTTCGGCTCAAGCAGGGCCAGCTGAAATATTTCATTGCGTTTCTTTTCACCTCCGGAAAAACCTTCATTGACCGCACGATGCAGAAGTTCATCTTTCAAATGCAGTACCGACAGTTTTTCACGCACGAGTTTCAGGAATTGCATCGAGTCGATTTCGGGTTCGCCACGATATTTTTTCTGGGCATTCAAGGCCGAGCGCAAAAAATAGGTGTTGTTAACGCCAGGAATTTCGACCGGGTATTGGAAGGCCAGGAATATGCCTTCCGCAGCGCGTTCCTCTGGCTCCAGTTCCAGCAGGTTCTTGCCCTGATAAATCACGCTGCCTTCAACAACTTCATAGCCATCACGGCCGGACAATACGTTTCCGAGTGTGGATTTCCCGGCGCCGTTCGGTCCCATGATGGCATGCACTTCTCCAGCATTCACTTCGAGAGAAAGTCCTTTGAGGATTTCTTTGCCGGCGACGCGGACGTGGAGGTTTTCGATTTTTAACATGATTATTTCTACTATTAATTATTTTGTTGTATTTGCAGGAGCGACGGAAGTCGCGATAAGCCCGCAATGTTCCCGACTTGCGTCGGTTCTACCCGACTGCGCCTTCCAGACTCACTTCCATCAGCTTCTTGGCCTCGACTGCAAATTCCATCGGCAGCTGTTTGAAGACTTGTTTGCAGAAACCATCGACGATCAGTGATACCGCATCTTCCTGGCCAATGCCGCGCGAGCGGCAATAAAAAAGCTGGTCATCGGAGATTTTCGATGTGGTGGCTTCATGTTCAACAGTGGAAGTGGAATTCTTTACTTCGATATACGGAAAAGTATGCGCGCCGCATTTTTTTCCGATTAGCAAAGAATCGCATTGCGTGTAGTTGCGCGAGGCTTCGGCGGATTTTTCGACTTTGACCAGACCGCGGTAAGTATTTTGTCCGCTACCGGCCGAAATGCCTTTTGAAATGATTTTCGATTTTGTGCGTGCACCGATATGAATCATCTTGGTACCGGTATCGGCTTGCTGTTTGTGATGCGTCAACGCGACTGAGTAAAACTCGCCGGTGGAATCATCGCCGCGCAATACACAGCTCGGGTATTTCCAGGTAATCGCCGAACCGGTTTCCACCTGGGTCCAGGAAATCTTGCTGCGATGACCGCGGCATTCGCCACGTTTAGTCACGAAGTTGTAGATGCCGCCGACACCATTTTCGTCACCGGGATACCAGTTCTGTACGGTCGAATATTTGATTTCGGCATCATCCATTGCAATCAGTTCAACAACGGCAGCATGCAGCTGGTTTTCATCGCGTTGCGGCGCGGTACAGCCCTCGAGATAACTGACGTAAGCTTTCTCTTCGCAAATAATCAGCGTGCGCTCAAACTGGCCGGTATGGCCGGCATTGATGCGGAAGTAAGTACTCAGCTCCATCGGGCAGCGCGTGCCTTTTGGAATATAGACAAAGCTGCCATCCGAAAATACCGCGCAGTTCAATGCGGCAAAATAATTGTCGCCAACTGGCACGACACTGCCGAGATATCTCCTGACCAATTCCGGGTGTTCGCGGATGGCTTCACTCATCGAGCAGAAAATTACGCCGGCTTTGGCCAGCTCGGCTTTGTAAGTAGTGCCGACAGAGACTGAATCGAATACAGCATCGACGGCGACGCCGGCCAAACGCGCACGTTCATGCAGGGGCACGCCGAGTTTGTCGTAGGCTTCCAGTAATTTCGGATCGACTTCAGCCAAGGATTTCGGCGCATTTTTCGGAGCGGCGTAATAGCTACTGGCCTGGAAATCAATTGCGGCAATCTCGAGTTTGGCCCATTCCGGTGGTGTCATCGTCAACCAATGTCGATACGCGGACAAACGCCATTCCAGCATCCATTCGGGCTCATCTTTCTTTTTCGAAATAAAACGAACCACGTCCTCATCCAAACCCGGTGGCAAGGAATCCATTTCAATATCGGTAATAAAGCCGGCGCTGTATTTGCGATCGAGAACTTTATGGATTTCGGCGTTTTCAGTATTCATGTGTCACCTCACGCCTTCGCTAATTGCAAAGGAATTGATTTTTTTGAAACGGGTTTGATCGAAGCGGCTGGAGACATTTCGGCAAGGCTTACGCCACGCAATGCATTGGCGACGACGTCGTTGATGCGAAGCCATTTGCTACGGACACCACAGTGGGTCTCATGCTCGCAGCTGGAATGTTCACCGCTGCATTCGGTCATGCCGAGCGGACCTTCGATAGCTTCAACGATTTGAATCAGGGAAATTTCATCTGCGGGTTTGGCCAGGCGGTAACCGCCCGCGCTGCCACGGAAACTTTGAACCAAGCCTGCCTGTGTAAGGGTTTTCAACAATTTACTGACCGTAGGCAGCTCCAGATGTGCCAATTCCGCTAGTTCTGTTGCGCTGTGCACGCGCACAGGCGCATCAGACAGTGCGCTGAGCACAACAGTGGCGTAATCGGTGAGTTTGGTGACCCGTAACATGGCTTGACCGGCTTAAACAGTACTAAAATTGTACTATATAAGGGTCCCTGTCTCAATCTAGGGGCTGTGAAGATGTCGCCAAACCCGCGACAATAGCCGCCTTATTGTTCTGAAGCCCCTCATGTCCAACCTATATATCACTCGGCTGTCGCCGATTCACGGCAATGGTGTGTTCGCCATTGCACCCATCAAAAAGGGTACTCGCCTGATTCAATATCAAGGCAAATTACTGACTCACAAACAAGTGGATCGCATGTATGCCGATGATGTTGAAACCGGCCATACGTTCTTGTTTACCTTGAACGAGCATTTCGTGATCGACGCCAACACCGATGGCAATGATGCACGCTGGATCAACCACAGCTGCGATCCCAATTGCGAAGCGGTGATTGAAGAAGATGACGACGGCAATCCTACGCAGGACAAGGTTTTTATCGAAGCCATGCGTGCGATAAAACCGGGCGAAGAGCTGACCTACAATTACGGTATCGTGCTAGAAGAAGCACATACTGCGCGAGTCAAAAAACTATGGGCTTGCCTGTGCGGTTCGAAGAATTGCACCGGTACGATGTTGCAGCCGAAGCGCAAGAAAAAATAAGGTAATAAAAAAACGCCGGGAGCATTAAGCGACCCGGCGTTGCTGTGCGGTATTCCAATTATTTCTTGACGGGCGCCGCCGGTACAGTATTGCGCTGGAGGTTTTTAAATGGTGCCAGATCAATATTGGCGATGCCGTATTTGGTGGTCAGCGCCTGCATTGCCTGTGCATACGCAGGTGTGCCGGGCTTGCTGGTCTTGGTGGTATTGGCTCGCTCAATAAAAAACTGTTCGTAGCCGCCTGGCGTAAACGTCATGAACAAACGCACGGGTTTATTGGTGAGATTGGCATGCGCGTGCGGCGTACCTTTTGGAATGTAAACAAACGAATTCGCGGGATAGGTCACCACCTGGTCGCGGACGCGCATTGTCAAGACACCTTCCATTACCAGAAAGGAAATGTCGGTTCGACTATTGGTTTGCAAAGTCGTCGAATAACCCGGCTTTTCAAACAGAATGACTTGCGAAATGCTGCCCTGGGTTTCCTTGCTGCTTGTTTTGATAATGACTTCGCCAACAGTCAAATCCAAGCGCTGGCCCTGCCCGGGTAACTTCACGATGGGTGCTTGCTGGGCGATAGCCGATAGGCTGGCGCTAAGGGAAAATACGGCAGCTAATGCGAGTAAGGTGCTTTTACGAGCGTGGTTCATTGTCATTTTAGGATCCTCTGAGTCGGACTAGCCTAGCGCAATGAAGTTTTTTTCGCACCTTTCGACTAGGTAAATCCGGTTTTAGCTTGAGAGCAGGGCCTTGCCCAAAATAATATCTGCGGCACGTTCTGCAATCATCATAGTCGGGCCGTTGGTATTGCCGCCAATCAGTTTCGGCATGATCGAAGCATCAACCACCCGCAGTCCTGCTACGCCGCGCACGCGACATTGCGGGTCCACAACGGCATCGATATCGTCACTGCCACCCATTTTGCAGGTACCGATCGGGTGATAAATAGATTCGCCTTTGCGACGAATGAATGCGTCAATCGCTTCATCATCCTGCACTTGCGAACCTGGTAGCAGTTCTTCGCCTCGATAGGCAGAAAAAGCTTCCTGAGCCAGAATCGTTCGGGATAAATGCAGTGCCTCACGCATGGCTTTTATATCGGTATCGTTGGCATCGCTCAAATAACCCGATTCTATTTTTACCTTGTCATCCGGATTCGCGCTTGCCAGCGAGATGCGGCCGCGACTTTTCGGGCGCAGGAAACAGGCATGCAGGGTATAACCAAAGCCGGGCAAGCGATTGCGTCCGTGATCGTCGAGTTGTGCAGGCACAAAATGGAATTGAATATCCGGTCGTTCATCTTCGGCCAGCTTACTTCGGATAAAACCGCCGGCTTCGGCAATATTGCTGGTGCCGGCGCCACGTTTGAACAGATAAAAATTCAGGCCAATCGCAATATCGTTGGTTTTGTCGTAGGTCACTTTTTGCGTGCAACGCTGCATGGTGCAGACGTCCAGATGATCCTGCAGATTTCCGCCGACGCCCGGAGCATCGACCAAAACATGAATGCCATGCGATAGAAGATGCCGGGCGGGGCCAATGCCGGAAAGCATCAAAAGTTGCGGAGAGTTGATGGCGCCACCAGACAAGATGACTTCACGTTCGGCGCGAACTTCGTGCGAATCTTTTTCATTGATCGAGTAAGCCACGCCGACCGCTTTGCCTTTCTCGAACAAGAC